>NC_001988.2 GCF_000008765.1 Clostridium acetobutylicum ATCC 824 | reverse complement strand
GAGTTAGAGTTAACTCTAGGTCAAGCATTATAAAGGAGGTTTTTAAATTGTACTATTCAATAGGCGAATTCTCAAAACTTACTGGTATAAGCATATATACCTTGCGTTATTATGAAAAGGAAAATTTAATTACATCTAAGCGCAAAGAAAATGGCAGGCGATTTTACGATGAAAAAGATTTAAAATGGATAGAATTTATAAAAAGATTAAAAAACACTAACATGCCAATAAAGGAAATTAAGAAATATGCTGTTTTGAGATCCCTTGGAAAAACAACTCTTGAAGAACGGTTTGAAATGCTAATTGCCCATAGAGAAAATCTTAAAAAAGAAATAAATTCGTATATTGAAAATCTTAAAGAATTAGATAATAAGATTGATTACTATAGAGAAGAAATAAATAAAAATATTAATTTATAACCCTAATTCATAATATTAATATATAATACTAATATTTAATATTAAACAAAATATCAATACAAAATGCTAAAATATAGTATTTATATTATAAAAAATATGCTAAAATATAAGAGTAGAGAAACCATGTGAGATATCATCTTATAATAAATAGTATCTTAACTATTAGTACTTTAATATAATTAGGTTAGGTTTTACTTCTCACAGTTTTAATTAAAAAGGTCGGTGATAATGTGACTAATGTAATAAGTATAATCAACGTTAAAGGTGGAGTTGGCAAAACAACTACTGCAATTAATTTGGCCGGTGAAATGGCAAAAAATAAGAAGAAAGTTCTTTTAATAGATAATGATAGTCAGAGTAATATAACTCAAATATTAAATATAAAGAGTGAATTCAACTTATATGATCTTTATACAAATAATAAAGTTGGCTTTGAAGATTGCATAGAATCTCATAATCCATATATATATGTTCTTTCAAATACTATTGATAGTGCTATCTTGGAAAGCATGCTTACAAATAAAATGAATAGAGAAAGTATTCTAAAAAATAAATTTTTAAAATTCAATAATGATTTTGATTTTATTATAATAGATAATTCTCCTTTCTTAGGTATTACAGTTCAAAATAGTCTTGTAATGAGCAATTATTTTATAGAAGTAATAGACAACTCTACAAGTGCTCTACAAGGTTTGAATATGGTAAACAAAGTTGTTGAAGAAATGAATGAAAGTGGTCTTAATCCAAATCTTAATCTTTTAGGAATTTTGAGAAATAGATTTGAAAAGAGGACCGTATTTAATAAACAATTTGATGAAGTTGTACAAGAAGAATTACGTGAAAAATTATTCGATACTATAGTATACAGCAGTGTTAAATATAAAGAAGCTGCAGCATTACATAGAACTATACAGGAATATGATGTTGAACGCAGTAAGGTTTACAAGTCTTTGTACAATGAAATACTAGAAAGACTTTAATTTAGGGTTAATACTTAATATTAATATGTAGTATTAATGTTTTGTATTACTTTTTTGTATTAAGTTATAATATTAAAACTAAAGTTTAACTTAACATTCAATTAGTAATATTATAATAAGTATTGATACATAACTTTAGTATTAGAGATAAGGGTGGTATATAAAGTGAAAAATAATTTTAGGGAAAGCATTAAAAATAATATCAAAAGTGATGTACCTGAAAAAAAAGAGGAGATTAATGATTCTCTGCCAGAGGCTAAAGTAGTCAAAGAAGGCACATTTAAAATATCAAAGAAAAAAGATGAGAAGTCTATAAAGAAAACCTTTAATCTATACATGGACGAGAATTTAGTTAAAGAGCTAGATCAAATATGCAAGAAAACAGGCTACAGCCGAAATGAACTCATAAACAAGATGTGTGATTTTTGCGTGAATAATATAGATTTTGAATAATAAATACTTAAGGGAAGCTAGAGTTTATTTAGCTTCCCTGTTTTAATACCTTTCGGATTTTTCTTTTAAACTATTACTAAATGAATGTTCTAAAAAAACAACATCTGCTCTCTATTGTTGTAATAATAGTAATAACAACAAATTAGTAAAGATAGTAGGGTTGGCTCAAATCAAGATATATCAAGGCTTTCCGGAGTATAAATGTTACCAAATGAATGCGCAATTGTTACTAAATGAATGTGAATAACTTTTAAACTATTACTAAATGAATGCGCAACTGTTACTAAATGAATTGTTACTATTACTTGTATGTAGTAATAGTTATAGTTATAATAGTAATGTGACAATTATATGCTTAAAAGGTGGTAATACTATGAAAAAGAAATTAGTAGCAATGCGTCCTGAAAAGCTTATTGAAGCTAGATACAATTTGACCTCAAAGGAAAATGATATTATAGACATGATATTAAATACTATAAAGGACGATGGTAAACATGTTTATAAAATTGATATTGAGAAATACAAGAATCTCTTTGTTTCAGGCTCGACTAATGTTTATAGAGATATAAAGAAGGCTACAAAGGATCTTTTCACAAAGCACAATAAATTTATAATAAAAGACAAAACTGCAGGCAAGGAATTTTATTTTACTTGGTTTAGTATGCTTAATTACAATGACAAGGATGGATCAATTTATTTCGAAATAGGAGAAACTTTAAAGGCTGCACTTCTGGAAATGAAAAAAAGAATTTATTATGAGCTTCAATACACTCTGAATTTTAGGAGTATATACTCAAAAAGAATTTATTACATGCTTAAATCCTTCTCGGATACCGGATGGAGAATTGATAACATAGATGAACTTCAATACAAATTGAATTGTCCACCAAGCTATAAAAACTATGCCGTATTTAAAAATAAAGTTTTAGTCCAAGCGCAGAAGGAAATAAATGGTAGTGATATATCTTTTGATTTCACCCCAATAAAAACTGGAAAAAAGGTTACAGGCATTAAATTTTTAATAAAAGACAGTAATACTGTTAAGGTCAAAAATGAAGTTGCTGTAACGGGTGCAACACAAAGCGAGAATGATGAGGCAACTAAGGTACAGAAAATATTTAAGAATCACAAGATAACCAATAAAGAGGCTGAGAGTATTCTAAAGGAGAGCGGCGGAGATCTTAAGGTGATAAAGAATTGTTACGAGTATGCTCTTAACAAAAACGTGAAAAACATAGTTGGGTACATAAGAACTCTAGTTAAGGATTTTAAAGAGCCAAAAGCAAATGTTGCAGTTGATAATTTTAATAACTATGAGCAGAGAAAGTATGATTTTGCAAAGATAGAAAGAGGCCTTCTTGGATGGGAAGATGATGAGGATTAAAAACTATTACTAAATGAATGTTCAAATGTTACTAAATGAATGTTTTAATGTTATTTTGTTTTACTTTAAGAGAAAATGTCGTTATATACGGCTTTGAAAAGGAATTTTGCAGAAAAAAATCAAATTAAGATACTTTTAAATGTTACTAAATGAATGTTGTAAAAGTTATTAGCTTAAGATATATAAAACACATATTGCTTTTTATTTTCAATAATCAAATACATATAATACAGATTTTAAGTAGCTTATTAGCCCCATATTCGAGTTTTTTACTACTTTTAGTATCGGGAATACAAAGTCTGATAAAAAATCAATATAGAGGCTTTTAGAGCGGTAAAATTCATTTTGAACAAATCACAACAAATTAAGAAATAAGGTTAAAGGCTTAAACTAGGCTTTTAGAGGGGTTTATGCAGGAGGAATACGGATATATATAATATCTAAATATTAAGTTTTGATTTGCTTTTACAATAAAAACGTTAATGGGGTACACTTTTGGTGTACCCCATTAAATTTCTAAAGGTGCTATTCTAAACGCTTTTATACATGCCTAATATGCTTCAGAGGAGTTTTGGAATAAAATCTTATTTAAGAAAGTTATCTAAGGCTTAAAACTAAGTCATAAAAGCTTTAAAAATCTTAAGGGTAGTTTTTCCTCGACCTATGTACTAAATACTTTATAAGGACGTTTTAAGGGTTTTAAACTTTATTTTAGGATAAGAGGGTCAAAGTAATAACAAGATTATTTTGATAAGCTTATCATAGTGTTAATATATGGGGTTGGGGTTACTATTTAACTTATACGTTAGGGGATAGTATTGATGCATGACCCTAATATGTGATACTAACATCATATGTTAGGGCTATAGCTTAGAATATAAAGAAAAGATAAGTGCTGTAATTGTTTGCTTAAGCAGCTTTGTAAATACTGTGATTTTCAGATAAAACATAAAATTATTATCATAGCTGTTACTTTCTAATATGTAAATGGGATTAGTAATAAGTTTACAATATTATTTTAGGAGATATATAATGTAGGAATACTTCTACATTATATGTTTTTTATAATTAAGAACTATATTAAAGGTTTATATCAATTGTAAGCTCAAAGTCGTATTAAATTTCAATTTTACTAGTTTTAAAGTTCTATTTATATTAGAGTCGAATGCAGAAATATATAAGGAAGGTAGTATAATAAGATTTAATTTACTTCAGGTATATATTCTTTGTATCATTTATCATTAGGGTTTAGTATTACTATATAACCCTAATATTAAATGTTAATACAAAAACATAGCATAAAATAATTAAAGCTATTCATAAATTCATGCAGGATAAATCACTATTTATTAATTAAAATTAATCCCAAAATACAAAAAGGTATACCTAATAAATTAATCATTGAAATATTTTCTTTAAAAAATAAAATTCCTATAGGAACTAATACTAATGTAACTGCAACATTAGAGACTATTGCGCCTAAACTAACATCCCATCCGGCCCTATAAGCAAGGAGAAAGCCTAGCTCTAATAAAATTATAGAAGCACCTAATGCACAACTAGTCCAATTTAGTCCTTTAAAAGAAGCACTAAATCCATTATGTTTTGGATAAAAGATAAAAATTATGATAGAACCTACTAATGCAGTTCCATAAGTTAAGATTAATGATGCAATTGGATTTGTATTATCTGGTATAGATTTTTGAAAAATATGATAAAATACATTTGCGATTATAGTAAGTAAAATTGGTATATAATACATAATCATTCTCCATTCTTAAAGTGATTTATATAGAAAATATTCTAAAGAGTTGCATATTCTTTCCTCTAATGGTATATGTGAAACTGTATTATTTTCTATATATATTTTTTTCTTAAATTCTTCATAACAATCACAACTTAAAGTTAAAATAGAATTGACATCTTTTGTGCTATTATATATATCTATTGCATCATAAAGTTTTTTATTGCACTTATTGCAATTACTTATAAACAAATCTGGTATTGGAAAAAATTCGAAACCTCCTATTCTTAATTCGAAATTTTTCATTAAATTTGTATTATGTAAATTAGCTAATATCTCTTTTATTATCCATCCTTTTGGCGGATCATATAATTTATTAGTATACAATAATTCCACAAGAGTATTTTTCTGAATGCTTATAGGTTCAAGAGAAATTATATCCGTTAATCCTGATAAATCCTTCATAGTTTGTATTACGTCTCGTATGGATTCATCTATAGTCAAAAATAAAAGCTTTACTGTTACATAAGTTAATGTTTTGATATTAGAATAATTCTTTATTAATTTTACCTTTTCTAAGTAATTTTTGAAGTTAAAGCCTTTGTTTATGCAATATTCTCTAACTTTATCATTAGATGTTTCTAAACCAATACCTATTTCTACGATTTTATCATTTAGGATATTACTTATTTGATTTAATACCTCAACATTAATAAATTCAGGTCTACTCTCCAAAACAACTCGCTTTATATCGTTATTTCTCTTTATTACATTTAAAATTCTATAAAGCTCTTCCCTTGGAATTTCATTATCATTTAATATTGAACCAGCATTATATATACAAATCATTGGATACTTTGAAAAATCATACTTATTATACTCAGATAGAAACTGATTATAAAAAGAATTTTTAGGAAGAGTATCTCCCATATTAGTACCAAAGTAATGTCCGCACATAAAACATCCACCCATTTTAGTACAGCTCCACTCGCATCCTGTGCTTCTCAAATAAAAAATAATTCTATCAATTTTTGAACCATTTAAATAACCTTTATTTATTGTAGAATTTGCAACTTTATCAAAACTAAATTCTCTATTTAGGTTTCTTTTTTTTATTTTTAATACTTCATTAAAATGTGTTAAAATCTTATTTTTGTCACTCTTCAATAACTCCAAAATATCCACTCCTTTTCATAAATATTAGTTTTTTTATATAATAATACATTTAAATGTGATTTGCAACTTTATTTAACATTAATGGGCGTATGAGGAAATGCATTCTATATTCGCCTCAAAAAGTACTTTAAATAAAGAAAAACCAGGTGTTATAACCTGGTTTTTTCTTATCTAAGCACATGAAAAGTAATTTTTGAATTACATATTTTTCGTGTATAAAAATAATTATTTTAAGCCATTTCTTAAGCAATATTTTTATACTACTGAAGTAGATTAGTAGTTTTATTTTCAACTAAATCAGCGGAAATAACCTTTTTTAGTGAACCGCCTTGTGAGGTAAAGATAGCTTTTGATATTATATCTGAAGTTAAAAGTTTAACTTGATCTGATGTCACAGCATCGCTGATATTAGGTATGTTTATACTAACATTCTTTCCTGAAGCATTTGAGAACTTTAATTTTAGTGTTTTTGACATAATATGCACCTCCTTTTATTTTAGGCAGTTATAGTAGAGTTGTCTACAGTAGCAATATTAGATATGGTAACAGATAAGAGTTTAGAAATCTCATTTCCTATATAATAGATATTATCTAAAGATGCGGCAGTATCAATATTTTTAAAGTTAATACTTTTGTTTATTTGTTTTCCCTTTGAATTTAAGGTAGCATAGTTTAAAGAAAGTTGTCTTTTATTAATATTTGAGGTTACAGCCATAGAAAAATCATCCTTTCATTTTATAATTTTGTTTTCATTTATCTATTATGTTATTTTAATAAAAAATGTATATTTAATTTTACATACTATACTTTAGTATCAATGCCTAGTATTGGGGTTACATATTAAAAAACATTTAAATATTATAGTGTCGGGTATAGTATGTAAATATAATTATGACTATTAGAATTAATACTTGGTATCAATATTTAGTTTAAAGCATAGGGTTAGGGTTAAATACTAATACTGAAATATCGCAGATATACTACAAGGCTTGTTTTATAAAAGAAAATTAGTAGTTTTAGTTTCAACCAGATTAGCAGAAATAACTTTTTTTAAAGCACCATTTTGTGATGTGAAAACTCCTTTTGAAATTATATCTGAGGTTAAGGTCTTAATTTGATCTGAAGTTACACCATCATTTATGTTAGGTATGTTTATACTAACATTTTTTCCAGCTTCATTTGAAAATTTTATTTTAAGTATTTTTGACATAATTTAGCCTCCTTTAATTTTTAGGCAGTTATAGTAGAGTTGTCTACAGTAGCAATATTAGATACGGTAACAGATAAGAGCTTAGAAATTTCATTTCCTATAAAGTAGAGATTGTCCAAAGATGCGTTGGTATCAACATTTTTAAAGTTGATACTTTTTGTTATTTGTTTTCCTTTTGCATTTAACGCAGGATAGTCTAAAGAAAGTTGTCTTTTGTAAATGGTTGAAGTTGCGGCCATAAAACATCATCCTTTCAATTCTATAATAATTTGGGTTTTAAATAAGTACAGTTATCTATTATGTACTTTTAAGAAAAAGTGTACATTTAATTCTAAACCATTATAAAAATACATGTAGTGGGGTTAATATATAGTATTAGGGTTTGATACTAGTATTGTATATTGGTGTTTAACATAGGTATAAATATTTATATTAAATGACAATATCAAATATTGATATCAAATATTGATATCAAATATTGATATTAAATATGAGACTATAGGGCTAAAAACTTGAAATAATAGAGATAATTTTATGGCTAAGGATATTTTATTAGGTAAGATAGAAGATTAAAAATAATTGCAACAAGTGTGTTGACTATAATGAATAATTTTTGTATAATGATGGAAAATGTAAAGAAATAATTTACATTATATCAATAAAATACAATAAAAGATTAAAAGGAGGTAATTGAATTATGACAAATTTAACTTAATACAAAATATAGTAAGTAAAAATATAATTTTAATTTGGAGATGAGTATATTTTGAGTAAACGTTCTAAATTGTTAAAAAGAAGAATGCTATCACTGTCAGTAATATGTGTTTTAATTGGATATGGACCTGTGTTTAATCCTGTTAGATCACAAGCAAAGGTAATGACATATTCAAGTGAGAATAGAGAACTTCCGGAAAACACCAAAGACGGTGTTATGCTTCATGCTTTTGACTGGTCATTTAATAATATAAAAAAAGAACTTCCTAGTATTGCAGCAGCAGGTTATAAAGCTGTTCAGGTGTCTCCAGTTCAAGGTACAAAAAGCAATAGTACGAATTCTTCTGACTGGTGGCTATTATATCAGCCAACCAATCAAGCTATAGGAAATGCTCAACTTGGGAGTTACGATGATTTCAAATCACTTTGCAGTGAAGCAAAAAACTATGGAATATCTATAGTTGTTGATGTAGTAATGAATCATATGGCCAATAATGGAAACGACGATGAAGTTGCTTCTGAAGTAGATCCAAGTTTTAAAGATCCAAGCTTGTATCATCATAATGGACAGTGCACTGATTGGAATAATAGACAAGATGTAACACAGGAAGGTATAGGTATGCCAGATTTAAATACACAAAGTTCAGCAGTACAGAGTAAGGCGATTACTTTTTTAAATCAGTGTGTAGATGCTGGTGCAACCGGTTTTCGTTTTGATGCTGCTAAGCATATTGAAACAGACTTAGGTTTAGATGCTAATAAATCTTGGTCAGGTAACTATTGGGAAAACGTTTTAGGCAGTTTGCATAATAAATCAAATCTATATATTTATGGTGAGGTACTTCAAGATGGAAAAGTAGATAATATTTCAGCTTATGAAAGTTTTATGAATGTTGAAGCAAGCGCATATGATGGATCTCTTAGAGGTGCAATTAAATCAGGTGATTTAACTAATGCGCAGGGCATGGGGGGACTTGATAGTAATAAGTGTGTGGATATGCTTGAAACACATGATGAGTACGAGCATAATGAAAGTAAAGATTTAACAGACTGGCAAAGAAAAGCAGGTTGGGCAATAGCTGCTTCAAGAGCTGGTTCAGTTCCCTTATTCTTTGATAGACCTACAGGAAATATAGGAAGTGAGGGAGATGCTCTCTGGAAGGATTCTGATGTTGTAGCTGTTAATGAATTTCATAACGCGATGGCAGGTCAAAATGAATATTTAAGGTTACAAAATAACAATAAGGCAATGATTATAGAAAGAGGAAGTAAAGGAGCTGTTATTGTAAATGAAGGCGACAGCTTTAATTTAAACACCCCAACTAATTTAGAGGACGGAAATTATGATAATCATGGTAGTGCAACCGATTCTTTAACTGTTTCTCAGGGGAGAATGACAGGAACAGTACCAGCAAATTCAATCATAGTGATTTACAACAAGAATAGTAACCCAGGCAGCGACAGAGTTACATTAAGTGAGCAAGCTGCAAAAGCAGGAGATAGTGTAACGATAACTTATGATGCGGGAACAACAGCGCTAAAGGATGCTTCAAATGTAAACTTGTACTGGGGTTATGACGGTTTTAGCGCTGCAACAAGTAAGGCAATGACATCACTTGGAGACAATAAGTGGCAGACAACTATAACAGTGCCTAAAGAGGTTACTAAGAATGTTAATTTTTCTTTTACAGATGGGACAAGTTGGGATAATAACAATGGAGCTAATTGGAATATACCATTAGCCAGTAATTACCTTCCACATGCAGGCTATAAAGTTGATTATGACAGCAGCAACCTAGTTTCGGGTAATAATTTTACAATTTACTATAATGGAAACTTAGCGAATTCATCAAACGTATCCTTGCACTGGGGAGTTAACGGATGGAGTAATATGCAAAACTTAGCTATGGTAAAGGATTCAAATGGTTTTTGGGAGGCTACTATAGCGATACCTGCTTCATCAAATACATTGAATTTTTGTTTCACAAATGGAAGCAGTTGGGATAATAATAACAACAATAATTGGACTTTAAATACATGGAGCAGTGTCCCTAAAGTTCAAGTTACTCCAGCGCCAGAGGCATGTAAACAAATATCAGTTTATTACAATGGAAGTTTAGCATCTTCAGCTTCTAATATAACATTACATTGGGGTTGTAATGGATTTACGTCGCCTCAGGATATAAATATGGTAAAACAGGCGGATGGAAGATGGCTTGCAAATATAACTTTACCTTCTGGCTGTTATAATGTTAATATGGCATTTAAAGACCAGTCAGGTACATGGGATAATAATAACAGTAATAACTATAATTTTTCTTCAACAAATAATTAAGTGAAAAATCAATGGCTTGTACAATCTAGTACAGGCCATTTAATTTAACTTTCTCTTTAGTTTCTTTAAAGCACTGTTTTTTCGTCTAAGACATGTTCTATAATTTATGCCTGATTTTTTAGAATACTCAATAGAAGAGTATCCTAAAAAGTAAATATGGTCTATAATATCTTGTTCTTTCTTGTCTAAACTGGTTAAGGCATTTTTGATAGATAAGTTCTTAAAATGATTCGTTTTATCTATAAGAATATCTTGAAAAGTGCAGTTTTGGTCAGTTACTTTTGCGTTAAGGCTTAATTCAGACTGGAATTTTGCTTGATTTCTTATTTTATAATATATGTTATTTTTAATGGAACTTATGGTGTAAGCAGTGAAGTTATATTTTTTTATGTCACATTTTTTGATTGATAACAGAATTGAAAAGTTACATTCCTCGTATATATCGCTTTTGTCGAAGTTTCTTATATATATGTTTTTAGTGAAACTTTTTATAAATGGGCCAAAATAGTTAAATATTTTATTTAAAGAGGCATTATCACCAGAGCGTGATTTAAGAACCAAAATATTTAGGTTTTCGTTAGATAAAGGCTTCATTAAAAAACCTCCAATTTATTTATTTTTTGTATTGGAATTGTTTATAGTGTTTGTGAGATTATTTATGGAGCTTGTAAGGGCTTCCATTTTACCTTCTATTCTAACTAAAAGGTATATTGATACAGCTATGGGAAAGCCAACATTGCCTATAAGAGACACTATATCGCCTGAATTCATAAAAACACCTCCACATAAGTTTATATAAATCTATTATGCAGAATTTTTAGGAAGTGTACTTTTATTTTCGAAAGCTAGTAGAAAAAATTAATATATGGTGTAAAAATTTACTTAAAAAAACAATATGTGTTATAATGTAAATATAAATAAATAGGACTAGAGGCGATTTATAATGTGAAGATAAAGTATGTTAGAAAAGCTAAACATTATTAAATTTAGGAAGGTGACTTTTATGTTAAAGGATGAAGTAATTAAACAAATTAGCACGCCATTAACTTCGCCTGCATTTCCTAGAGGACCCTATAAATTTCATAATCGTGAGTATTTTAACATTGTATATCGTACAGATATGGATGCACTTCGTAAAGTTGTGCCAGAGCCTTTAGAAATTGATGAGCCCTTAGTCAGGTTTGAAATTATGGCAATGCATGATACGAGTGGACTTGGTTGTTATACAGAAAGCGGACAGGCTATTCCCGTAAGCTTTAATGGAGTTAAGGGAGATTATCTTCATATGATGTATTTAGATAATGAGCCTGCAATTGCAGTAGGAAGGGAATTAAGTGCATATCCTAAAAAGCTCGGGTATCCAAAGCTTTTTGTGGATTCAGATACTTTAGTAGGAACTTTAGACTATGGAAAACTTAGAGTTGCGACAGCTACAATGGGGTACAAACATAAAGCCTTAGATGCTAATGAAGCAAAGGATCAAATTTGTCGCCCTAATTATATGTTGAAAATAATACCCAATTATGATGGAAGCCCTAGAATATGTGAGCTTATAAATGCGAAAATCACAGATGTTACCGTACATGAAGCTTGGACAGGACCAACTCGACTGCAGTTATTTGATCACGCTATGGCGCCACTTAATGATTTGCCAGTAAAAGAGATTGTTTCTAGCTCTCACATTCTTGCAGATATAATATTGCCTAGAGCTGAAGTTATATATGATTATCTTAAGTAATAAAAATAAGAGTTACCTTAAATGGTAACTCTTATTTTTTTAATATTGTTTCATAGTATTTCTTTCTAAACAGCCATGGGTCTAAGTTCATTGGATATGAGTAAATCTGCAGCAGTTAAAGACCTTATTTCATCAATGGTTGTGTTTTTATTAATTTCAGTGAGAAGTAAACCATCATTAATAACCTCAATTACTCCAAGTTCTGTTACAATTAGATTTGCTTGAGACTTTGCCGTGAGGGGAAGTGTACATTTTTTTAAAATTTTAGGTTGACCTTTATTTGTATGTCTCATTGCAATTATTACTTTCTTAGCTCCATTTACTAAATCCATAGCTCCACCCATACCAGAGAGCATTTTTCCAGGAACAATCCAATTGGCTATATTACCCTTTTCATCTACCTGGAGAGCCCCTAAAACAGTAACATCTACGTGACCACCACGGATTAGTGAAAACGAAACTGAGCTATCGAAAAATGTGCCGTCAGGAAGTACTGTTGTATAGTCTCCTCCTGCATTTACTACATCTTTATCTGCCTCATTTATTTTAGGACTAGCGCCCATTCCAACTATTCCGTTTTCTGATTGGAAAGTAATTTTGAAATTTTTTGGTATATAATCTGCAACCATGGTAGGAAGACCTACACCTAAGTTTACAAGTTGACCATTTTTTAATTCTCTTGCAACTCTTTTGGCTATTATTTCTTTCGCTAGGTTTTTATCATTAATCATTTTATGCAGGCTCCTTTACTATATAATTTATAAGAACTCCGGGGGTCATTGCTTTTTCCTTTTCTAGTTTTTCACAGCTAACTAAATTTTCAGCTTCAACTATTACGGTTTTAGCTGCCATTGCCATATAGGGATTAAAGTTTTTAGTAGTACCTTTATAGAAGGTGTTTCCGGCCTCATCTACAATACTACCTTTAATTAATGCTACATCGGCTGTAAGAGGTAGCTCTAACAAATATTCCGTTCCATTTATAGATATTTTTTTCTTTCCTTTTTCAATCAAAGTTCCTAAACCTGTTTTAGTTAGTACACCACCTAAGCCAGATCCGCCTGCACGTATTCTTTCCACTAGAGTTCCTTGGGGAGAGAGCTCTACTTCAAGTTCATTATTAAAAAGTTTTTTGCCAGTATCTGGGTTGCTGCCTATATATGAAGCAATAAGCTTTTTTACTTGATTATTTGATATTAACTTACCAATACCTGTATTAGGATAACATGTATCATTACTTATAATCGTTAAATTCTTTATATTTAAATTAACTAAAAAATCAATTAATTTGGTTGGAGTGCCACAGTTTAAAAAACCTCCAATCATAATTGTCATCCCATCTTTAAAGAATGACCTTAAATTTTCAAATCTAATTATTTTAGAGTTCATTTTAATCCCTCCTTTTAAATTCTTTATTAAAATTATAAAAAGTAGTTGAAATATGAAGGTTTAAGGTTGTTTTTTAAAACAATTTATATACATTTCTTTTATCTCACTTGTAAGAGGAAATCTAGGATTAGCGCCTGTGCATTGATCATCTAGTGCAAGTTCAGATATTCTATCAAGGGAGGAATAGAAGTTTTCCTCCAAAACACCTGCATCCTTTATTGAAGTTGGTATATTTAAAGCTTTTTTTAGTTCATGTATTTTGTTAATTAAGAGATCTACCTTTTCCTCATCAGTATTTCCTCCAAGCTTTATATAATCTGCAATTCGAGCATATCTAAATATGGTGTTTGGATACTTATATTGTGGGCAAGGGGCTTGTTTTACAGGATTATCAACTGCGTTAAATTTTATTACTTCTTCTATTAGTAATGCATTGGCAATGCCACTAGGAATATTGTGTTCTGAACTTAATTTTATTGCCATGGAATGACATAGACCTAGAAATGCATTAGCGGATGCCATACCTGCCATAGTTGAAGCGTGAGCCATTTTCTCTCTTGCTTTTTCATTGGTTCTTCCGTTTTTGTAAGCCTCAGGCAAATATTTAAATATTAATCGTATTGCCTCTAGTGCTAGTCCGTTTGTGTATTCTGAAGCATATACGGATGTGTATGCTTCTATACTATTTACTAGTGCATCTATACCTGAATAAGCGGTTAATCCCTTTGGCATTTTCATCATAAGTTCTGCATCTACAATTGCCATATTTGGTGTCATTTCATAATCTGCTAACATGTACTTATTTCCAGTGTTATTGTCAGTTACTAAAGCAAAAGGAGTAACCTCAGAACCGGAACCAGCAGAAGTTGTAATTGCAACTAACATAGCCTTTTTACCGAGTTTTGGGAAAGTATATATTCTCTTTCTTATGTCCATAAATTTTATTGCAAGATCTTCAAATTTTACTTCTGGATGTTCATATAGTACCCACATTAGCTTTGCAGAGCTCATTTCAGGGGTACCACCTAAAGCTATTATAGTGTCTGGCATAAAGGAGGACATTTCTTCAGTTGCTTTTTTTATGGTTTTAAGATCAGCTTCTCTTCCAACCTTATTAAATACTTTAAAATCAATATCTAGGTGCTCAAGTATTTTTATTATTGAATCAACATAGTTTAAATTATAGGGGTCACTATCAGTAACTATAAAGGCTCTTTTTTTCTTTAGATCTTTTAAATCTTTTAAAGCAAATTGAAGACAACCGAACTTAAAATATACTTTATGTGGAACTCTAAACCAAAGCATGTTTTCTCTCCTTTCAGCTACGGTTTTAATATTCAAAAGATGTTTTGGACCAACATTCTCGGAAACAGAATTTCCTCCCCAAAATCCGCAGCCAAGCGTGAAAGAAGGTGGTATTCTAAAATTATATAGATCTCCACTTGCACCTTGTGAGGTTGGGATATTTACAAAGGTTCTTACGGTTTTCATGGCACTACTAAATCTATCTATTTTATCTCGTGCTTTTATTTCATCTGCATATATTCCTGAGGTATGGCCGAGGCCTCCTAAGTTTATTAGAGTTACTGCTTTTTTTAAAGCATCATCAAAATTGTCAGCCTCATACATAGCCAAAACAGGAGATAGTTTTTCGTGGGCAAAAGGTTCTTCTTCACCTAAGGAGGTAACTTCTCCTATTAATATTCTTGTGGTTTTAGGTACTTTTATGCCAGCCATAGCTGCTATAGTATAAGCTGACTGTCCGACTATTTTAGGGTTTACGGATCCATCTTTAAAAATCACTTCACGGACTTTATCCAATTCGTTTTTCTTTATTATATAAGCTCCTCTTTCTTGGAACTCATCTTTTACCTTGTTATATATGGATTTTAAGACTATTACAGATTGTTCAGAAGCACATATAACACCATTATCATAGGTTTTGGATAATATAATTGAACTTACTGCCATTTTTATATGAGCAGATTCATCAATTATTACTGGGGTGTTACCCGGACCAACACCTATTGCTGGTTTTCCGGAAGAATAAGCAGATTTAACTAGTGAGGGACCACCAGTTGCAAGGGTTATATCTGCTTTTTGCATTAAATATTGAGTTAGTTCAATTGAAGGTTCATCTATCCAACCTATTATATTTTCCGGGGCACCACTCTTAACGGCTGCATCAAGTATTGTTTTAGCTGCTAGTATTGTGGATTTTTTTGCCCTTGGGTGAGGCGAAAAGAAAATTCCATTTCTAGTTTTAAGGGATATTAAGGATTTAAATATTGTTGTTGATGTGGGGTTTGTTACAGGGATTATAGCAGCTACAACTCCTATAGGTTCTGCTATTTTTGTAATTCCGTAGGGTTCATTTCGTTCAATTATACCGCAGGTTTTTTCATCCTTATATTTGTTATAGATGTATTCGCCTGCAAAATGATTTTTTATAACCTTGTCTTCAACTAAGCCCATACCGGTTTCCAAAACAGCTGCTTTTGCTAGCTCTATCCTTGCGTCGATTGCTGCCATTGCTGCATTTCTAAAGATTTCATCAACCATTTCTTGCGAGTAACAAGAGAATTTTTTTTGAGCTTCTTTAATTACCTTGAGTTTTTCATCTAATTCCTTTACTGTTGTGACTTTCATAAATATACACTTCTTTCTAAAATATTTATTATATTTTAAAAATAATGTCTATATTGTTTTTAGTATAGATATTATTCTTGAAAGCAGATTTGGAGATAGATATTGTAAACTGCAAAACAAAACAAGGTTTACAATACATCAAGAAAAAAATAACATCAATTTATGAAGTAAATAAAAATGTTACTTTAAAGGATCATAAATTTTATGATAATTAATAATATAAATTATTAATTACTAATTACTATGCTTTTATTATAGTTCAATAAAAAGCATAGGTCAAAAATATAACAGCTGTGTATTTAAATGTAAATAGCAACTTTTACAAAATGGTATCTAATATTTTGGCGTAATAATATATATTTAGGAATTATCAGTATATTTAGAAAAATATGAAGGTTTAAAATAAACTGCTAAATGTAAACGTATAATTTACATTTAGCAGTTTTCCTATATTATAAAATTTTATAGGAGCATAAATAGAATTGAGTTTATATTTATGTTTACCATGATAAGTTCTAGTATATATAACCCTAATTAATAGTACCAATATTAAATACTATAGTTACACCCCAGGGTCTAAATATAAACTTAATTTGTAGACTTCTGAAATAATACTACATAAAAGAAGCTATATCTTAATTTTGAATTAAGATATAGCTTCTTTTATACTAAAAATTTTCCGTTAAGTATTTTTTTATCATCGATTTCTATGCCTAAATCTTTAAATTTAATTACTTTGGTTTTAGCTATAAGCTCCTTAAACTTTTCATTATCTTTAACTTTATCATAAACTTCATCATTAAAGTCTTCTCCATTAGTTACAAAATTTATTTTTTCTAAAAATATTTCAAGATTTTTATAGAAGCCGTCATAATCATCCTCAGCAAGGTTTACTTCAGCAAGATTTTTATAACCATCAAAATTATTTTTATTAAGCTCAATTGCTTTTAGAGCATATTCCTTTGCTAGTTTAATATCATTGGTCTTTCTTTTTAAATACGAAAAGTATATATGAGTTGAGGGTTTTTCAGGTTCTGCGTCTAAAGCTTTCTTAAGATATTCTTCGGATTTTTTATAATCTCCTATTTTGGCATAGGTAATTCCTAAACTTCTATAGACAGAGTTTGTACTGCCCATGGAAATAGCTTTTTCAAAGTTTTCTATTGCCTTATCGTATTTGCCTGTTAAGTAGTAAAACCAGGCTAAGTTCTCGTAGGATATACCTACATTAGGCTGGAGTTCAACTGCTCTTAAAAAATATTTTAATGCTCTTTCAGGCTCTCCAAGAATGTGATAGCTAAGTGCAAAGCTGTAAACATCATTTATTGTTTTTGGTCTTAATTTAATAGCCTGTAATAAATCTCTTAAAGAAAGTTCAAAGTCTCTTGAATAGAAGTAGATTCTTTCTCTTGTGATGTAGGCATTTGCTTTAACATTTTTAATAGGACTTTTTACTAATTTTGATAGTATTTCTAGGGCATTGCTTCTATCACCCTTATTAAAGCTTGTCACAGCTTTGTTAAGAGATTTGATTTGAAAATGCGTTACTATTATAAATATTGGAAGTATTATACATATCGCAATAGGTATGACATATGTAAAAAGATTTAATAAATTCATGCTAAATTCAACTCTTTCCTTTTTTTATACTTATGTACACAAATAATACCACATACAAAGAAAATTATCGAGTTTTTTTAATTAAAAATTAAGAGAGAAAATTGTAACAAGAAACGTTTACATTAATTTCAAATTAATATATAATGTGGTATATAAGAAAATGTTTTCAAAGTCATTTGTATTGAACATAATTTTTGCTAAATAACAATTGTTCACGTATTAACGCCGACCATTGCAATGCAAAAACTTTATTACTGCCAGTTAAAAATAGAAAACTAAATTAGATAAGAATGTTATTATTACATTCTATAAGGGGGATAAAAAATGAAAAAAAAGTTAAAAAGTGTTCTGATATGGTTTTTAATTTTTACTTTTAATTTAAGTCTAGGTTCCTTTAGAGAAGTATTTGCAGATAATAATGATGCAGTACTTGCCACCGCAATAACTTTAAGCAAAAATGAAGATAAGCTTTTAGTAAATCAGACAGACACGCTTACGGCTGTAGTTACACCTGATAATGCTTCAAATAAAGGTGTAACCTGGTCATCAAGTGACACAAATACAGCAGCGGTAGATCAAAATGGAAAAATAACAGCACTAAAGGTTGGGACGGTTACAATAACAGCAGCTACTCAAGACGGCAGTAATTTAAGTTCATCTTGCACAGTGAGCATAACGAGGCTTGCTAATTCAATAGTTCTAAACAAAATGGTTGATAAGCTTCCAGTAGGACAAACTGACTTACTTACAGCATTGGTAAGACCACTGGATTCAGCTGTTAAAGATGTAACATGGACAACAAGTGATCCAAGTGTAGTATCTGTAGATGATAAGGGAAACATAAAGGCATTAAAGCTGGGCATGGCAGTTGTAACAGCAGCAGTCAATGACGGTAGAAATTTGCATGCATCGTGTAATGTATATGTTACTAATTTGCTTAGTAAAAGAAAAAAAGCTGATTTAGTGGTTACTCTAGATAATTCTATGAATATCGATAAAACAACTTTTAAGGACAAGCTAAATAAGTATATAGAAAGTAAGTTAAAGGGATCAAATATTGACTATACAATACAATCAATTCAGGGTTACAAATCTAAAAAAGTTCTAATCATACAAGATCAACCAGCATGGGAAAGTGGCACAAAGGTTTATGATGATATAAAGCAAGAAGGATATACCTCGGATGTAATTACAGCTAATCAAATATCAAGTACAGAATTAACTCAATATTCTCATATATATATTCCATCAGATCAAGCTCAAAGCTTTTATGATGAATTAAATCAAAACTACTCAAAGCTAGAGGCTTGGACTAAAGGTGGTGGAATACTAATCTTTAATGCAGCAGATGAGGGACATCATTCAGGACAATGGCAAGGCAGCTTTCTAGGTCTTACTCACACGCCAAGTGATTTTCAGCCTACAATAACAATAGTAAAACAAGATCCAATACTTACAGCTAACCTTAAAACAACTATAACAGGGAATTATGCAGCACACTCTCAATTTACTAGTTATCCAAGTAATTCAATTATATTTGCAGTTGGTAATAAGAATTTGCCAACCATTTTAGAATACAGATATGGAGATGGATTAGTTTTTGCTCAAACAACCACTGCTGAATTTTATGCTACTAATAGTGGTGATTTGTCGCCTTACTTAGATAATGAGATAAAGTATACTATTCAAAAAACATTGGGCAGATCATTTTCAGATATTTTAAAGAAACCAACTTGGAGAGAAAACTCTGAAAAGTTTGTTATAAATTTGGGCGATACTCTAGCAAATGATGTTAAAGAAAATAGCATGGCTCAAACTCTAGCTGAGCTTGAAAGTAATAAAGCATATGTAACTTTAATTGGAAATAATAACAATAAGGATACTTTAAATTCTTTTATAAATAAAAACGATGGACGCGGTATGTTTATAGATAACTCAGATTTAGATGGAGCATTAAGTAAGGCTGGAGACTATATAATGACTGTACTTAATAAAGAGGAACAGAATTCAAACATGTTTTTAACAGATGATTATATAAATTATAATGAAAGTTCAAGTGAAGATGTCTCTTGGTCATATACTCAAGATTGCAAGCATTTAAATTATGATAATGATTTTGTGAATTGTAGTAAGACAGGCGATATAGCCTTGGATAATGACTTAGGTATATCAGACTTTGCAAATGGTCAGTGGGTTAATAATGAAATAAATGAATTTAAAAAGCCTGGAAAATATACTATAGCATATAAGTTTAAGGATAATGCTATAGTTAATGAAACAGTAAATGTTAATAGAAAGCCTACGCCTATATTTACAGCTTATACTGCTCAAGATGCTGTTAGTGGAAAGTATGATGTAGTTATTAAGGATGAAGATAAGTCATATGATATAGATCATGAAAATAGCGATGGAGATAGAAAAGGAATTGTAAATTCAAAATTCCAATGGAAGGAAGTAACTCAAGGGGTTAATGACACTTGGCATGATGGAAAATTGCCATCCGGACAAGATTCTAACAAGGACTTTATTGTAAAATTAGAGGTTCAGGATCTTGAGGGACAGTGGAGTAATCCTTTAGTAAAATATATAACAACTAGAAATTCTAATGTTGCTCCACATGCACAGTTTACTGAAAGTGCGGAAGAAATGCCAGTAGATCAGCTAAATAATGACGCTTCTGTTGGAATGGATGCAATCTTTACAGATGAAAGCTATGATGCAAATGGAGATAGTATAAGAGAGCATTGGATAGTAACAGATAACAATGGAAATACAATATATGATAGCACTTCTATGCCTAAGGCTTCAGTATTTGTAGGTAAACCACTTGGAACCTATAATGTTACACTTACCTGTGATGATGGACCTACACCTAAGGTTGGAGCGATGCTTACATCAGATTCATACACACTTCAATTAAAATTAGTTCCAATAAATCATAAACCAGTAGCAAAATTTGAAGTCGATAATACATCTAAAGTGCCAGCGGATATAAAAATAACAGAAGATTCAACAGATCCAGATGGAGATAAAATAACAGAGAAGGATTGGACGGTAACAGATGATAAGGGAAAGGTTGTTTTGCAAACTGAAAATAAATTACCTGATTTAAGTAACTTAAATGGAAGTTATACCATAACGCTTAAAGTTAAAGATAGTCCAGTTGGTTTGCCTGAACTTTGGAGTGATCCTTTGAGTAAAACTATTATAGTAGAAGGAGCTAAATAGTAAGAAGTATAGTTTAGCTTACAAATTAAAAAAGTAAAAAGCATTGGAAAGCATCAATGTTTTTTACTTTTTTTCTTATGTTTACTTTTATGCCTAACATAATGAGGTTATTTTGATAGTTAAAGTACCACATACACTAAACAAATCATGATTTGTAATAACAAGATTTAAATTGTTTTTTCCGCTTTTATCTTCCAAAGGAACATTAACTATAGAATAGTTTGAATGACACGAATTAAAGCT
Source organism: Clostridium acetobutylicum ATCC 824 (assembly GCF_000008765.1). Taxonomy (NCBI): domain Bacteria; kingdom Bacillati; phylum Bacillota; class Clostridia; order Eubacteriales; family Clostridiaceae; genus Clostridium; species Clostridium acetobutylicum. The sequence goes on along the minus strand of NC_001988.2, from coordinate 170,718 downwards.
ATAAACTAAAAATCCATTTTTTGAGTTATCGTATATGTCAACTGTCACAGAGCCTGTACAATTGCAATAGAGGGTTCTAATATCGTATTTTGAAAATTGAACCGGCAGTAAAAGTTGTTTAGTTTGTAACGGGTCTAAAATAAAATTTTCTTTTAACTCTTTTAAATCAGGAACTCCTAAAGCGCTGCCATTAAATAATAGCTTACCATTTTCATTTAAACTAAAATTGTTTATGATAGCTAAAATGTCAGTAGATACAAAGTTTTTGTTATTTAAGTCAGTAATTTTTTTAGCGCTTATTGATTCTATTTGTTTGTCTTTTATTTTTGACATAATACACCTCGTTATTAAAATATCAGTGAAGAAGGTTATCTCCACTGATATAAGTAATTTAAATTATAAATATTTTATACTAATTCAAAGTGAGTATAAGTTATATCAAGCTCATCAGAGGTTTCTAGGCTGAATTGTCTGTTAGTCCAAGTTATTATAAGATCATTGTTAACAAAATCTGCAGTGTAATCTTTGTCTGCACCGTAAATTTGAGCACAGCCATTTACCTTTAGTACTACATCGCTGTGACCAGTTTTATAAATACCTGTATTATCATTTCTTATTCCAGTATCTATGGAGGTTTGATTGTCAATAGAAGGATTTATTGTAATTGTCTTAACATAAGTTGTTGGAGCTTGTATAGGAAACTCTACCCATTTAGAAGTTGGAGCATCATATCTGTATACTTTGTTAGTATCATCTACAGTTAAAACCCAACCTTCTGCAGGATTTGGATATACTTTTGCTATATCGGCAAAAGTGTCAACTGGAGATTTCCAAGATAAGCCTTGAATTGCTGATGTAATTTGATTCTGAAGGCTTGTATTAACTGTCTGAATTTCATTTGTAAGAGTGTTGTTATTTACAGTAATTTGACTCTGTAAATCGGCAGTAGTAGAGTTAATTGCTTTAACATCCTCGTCTATTTTAGTGTCAACCTTGGTGATTGAAGTGTTTATGTCAGTAATTTGATTTGTTATAGTAGTGTTGTTTACATTTATTTGGTTTTGCAAATCGGTAGTAGTAGCATTAATAGTTTTAATATCTTCATCTACTTTAGTGTCAACATTAGTGATTGAGGTGTTTATATCAGTAATTTGTTTTGTTATATTGGTGTTGTTTACATTTATTTGGTTTTGCAAATCGGTAGTAGTAGCATTAATAGTTTTAATATCTTCATCTACTTTAGTGTCAACATTAGTGATTGAGGTGTTTATATCAGTAATTTGTTTTGTTATATTAGTGTTGTTTACATTTATTTGATTTTGAAGGTCAGAGGTAGTAGCATTAATAGTTTTAACATCGTCGTCTATTTTAGTATCAACCTTGGTTATTGAAGTGTTTATATCAGTAATTTCATTTGTTATAGTGGTGTTGTTTGTATTTATCTGATTTTGAAGATCAACAGTAGTAGCATTAATAGTCTTAACATCCTCGTCTATTTTAGTGTTAACGTTAGTGATTGAAGTGGTTATATCAGTAATTTGCTTTGACACATCGCCTCTGGCATCAGTTAACTTATCATCAACCTCCTTTTTAGTATATTTGTCAGAAAAGTTAGCTTTGTCACTTGCTGATACAAACTGCATATCATCAGTTTGATTCACCTGTATAGCATCTAAAGATCTGATTTGTTTACTTTTAATTAATGACATAATAATTCCTCCTTGTAAAAATTAATTTATTTTTTAAGTTCCTCAAAACTCATTAAACTTATATACTGTGCCGTACAATAATTTGTAACTTTGTTTATAAATTTTTTGAAAAATAAAAGTGAAATTTAATTTAAGTTATTTTGTGAGATTGACATATAACTTAAATTAAATAAAGATTGAATAGCCAGTTTATAGTCATGGGAAGGTTTTGGCTAATAAGTATATAAGCAGGAGGAATTAAAATGCCAGAATGCAAACTTGAAGATTACAAAAGAATATACAATTACGTTCTTGATTATCAAAATGGCAGCACATATGCCGCTCAGGAATTAATAGAATGTTTTAAAAACTTTTTATTAAACTACTTAAATCTTATTATGTATGGAGCTTACAAGCCAAAAGATTATTCAATAAACAAATTTATACGTTTGTATATAAAAGTACAGGAACTAAAGGAAGTTAATAGGGAGGAAGTTAATTTAAAGCTTGAGAATGTCTCAAAAAAAATAAAAAATATGTTCTCTAAATATAATGAAAGTGAAATACAGAATGAACTTATTGCAGCTTTATTAATAATGGCAAAAAAATATAGAGACTATGATAAACCTAGTTTCCATAATTACGTGTATAAATGTTTTCATTATGAAATTTATCGCCGCTTAAGTTCTCTTGTAAAGGATACCATTTCGAGAAGTAATAATAGTGAATACCTGGATAGTATATTAGTTTATGATAATAGTATAAGTTTTTTTGAAGATAATGAATTACTAGATGATAATTGGATAGAGGGTAGAACAGGAAACGAAATTTTTAAATGCTTAAATTCTTTTGAGAGAAGTATAATTAAAGAACATTATATAAATAAAAGTACGGATGCAGATATAGCTAATAAATATGGGGTATGTAGGGCTACAATAAATCGTGCTAGGCTAAAGGTTAAAAAAAAGCTGGCAAATGAACTTAGAATTAAATAAGATAAGCCATTATGACTTATCTTATTTATAAAGTGTTTTATTAAATTTTCCAGTAAGATTAACACCTATGCCTCCATACTGTTGAATTACTGCATTTGCATTTACGATTATAGTAGTTTTATCTTGAAAATCAAAAATCATTTCAAGACCATTGCTATTATTTATGTATTTAGCCCGTTTTTTTGAGGCATCAGTAAAGGTTGCTTTTCCGGAAATACTTCCGATATTAATGCCAACATTTGAAGAATGTCTGCCATCTATTGCAAATTGAAACCCTGAGGAATCTTCATTAAATATTACCATGTTAGAAGATTCTGCTTCATTAAATTGATTTTTGTAATAACCTTGAAGAGAGTTATTATTAGAGGAAGTGTTTCCATTAGTTAAGTAAAAGGGATATTCCTTTACTTTGTAGGGATAGTCTTTTGAAGCTTTTGCTGAAATCCAGCCTCCAGTTATTTTATTATTTTGTACAAAGCCTTTAAAATAACCATTTATATTTTGAGATGAATCATATTCTATTATTTCAAAAAGACCACCTTGATAGAGTGTAGCGATTATATTTATGTTTTGCTTTATTTTGTCGTAATAGTAAGAGCCTTTAAAGGAGGCAGCTTTTTTCACGCCTGATTTAGCATATTTAGTATGATCTACTGCTATTATTGTGTCACTATATTTATCAGCATCCTTAAAGTAATTGGGAAAAGAAGCATTAGGGTCCTTGATAAGATTCATGTGGATAGGTGCCCCGGCTATATTTCCAGTTAAGCTTATTATAGAATTATTTGTTAAGGCTTCTATAAGTGTTTTGGTTCTTATGGAGTTTTTGTTATTTTGAGGAGGTTTTTTTGAAGAAGTTATATTTACTGAACTTGCGGCATATGATTTTGAGATTTTATTTGAAGATTTATTGCTGCATCCATAAAAGACTACATTTAACAGTATTAAAGCGCCTACCAAAAGTTTCTTGTACATAGTCAAATACCCACCTTATTATATATTTTTACATTACAATAATATAGGGTATAACATTATACTTTTTATATTCAAATTAATGCTATTAAAAATAAAACTTATGAATTTATAGGTTAGATGTAGCATATTTATAATAGGTAGAAACTCGTTTTTAGAGGGAGGACAAATGGAAACATTAAAATCAAAAACAGTAGCCATAAATCTATTGAAGGCCGTTCCTTTATTGTTTTTTGTAAATGCTTTTTGGTATCAGAAGTTTCTATTGTTTGGTATAATTTTTTTTATATATTTCACGGAAACAACTATAAGTGAGGATAAAAAGTACATGCTTTTGTACTTTTTTTCATGTGTTCTTTTTATTATAGTGGGGTTTGCTACGTATTTTATTGCGCCCAATCTTAGATAAATAGAAAAGAGCTAATTAAGCCTCTTTTCTAAATCTTTCTAATAATTTATATATCCAGTAAACAGCAAGTATAGCTAACATTACATAAGGGTTAGCTGAAAACAAAGTATAGGTTCTAAGTATATAGCCTATAAGTCCCAAGATGACAGTAATTACTACATAGAAAATTATAAAAAGAATCTTTGCTTTTTTAGAATCGCTTATGTTGTTATCATTGAAGCTGGTTTTTCCTATATATTTTACTATACCAAAGGCAATTAATAAAATCATTGTGGTTGTTAAGAGAAAAGATACTCCAAGCTTATAGTTTACTATGCTTCTATATTTAATTGCTCTTGGCACATAATCAAATATAAAGTTGATACTTAATAATATAAAAATACCATTTATAATTATATATAAAGTTTCTTTAATATTTTCTTTAGAAAACTTGTTTTCACCAGCAGATTCTATAATTGAATCACAAAAGCTTTTATAATCATTGCCAATTAGTTCATCAATAGATTTTTCTTCTGCTTGACAGCGTAAAAACATTTCGAGAATATCAGAGATAATTTCTTCCTTTTCCTTTGCATCAAGAGAGCTTACCCTAATATAGCATAAAATGTTAGTATAAACTTTGTCATTAGCTTCATTTAATTTTTTGCTCATTTCATAATTTTTCTTAATCATCGCATCTAATTCATTCATCATTATTATCATCTCCATAATCTAAAAATATTTTATCTATGCTTGCCTTAAGATTAAGCCAGTTTTCATAGAAGTCTTTCAGCTCTTCTTTTCCTTTAGAGGATAGGGTATAATACTTTCTCTTAGGACCATAGGGGGATTCTTTTTTTATTGAATTCAGAAGTTCTGATTTTTCCAGCCTTAAAAGAAGTGGATAAATTGTTCCTTCACTTACATTATTCAAGCCATAATCCTTTAATTTTTCAGCTATTTCATATCCATAAACTTCACCAGCATCATTAATTATTTTTAGAATACATCCCTCTAGAGTACCTTTTAGAAATTGAGATTTATCATTCAATAAAATCACCTCGCTATTATGTTATGCAAGTTAGTTTAACTATATTGTATAACATAATAGATAAATTGTAAATAGAAAAAAAGAGTAAACAATTAGGATACACCTATGTTTACTCTTTTTATAAATAAGTTATTTTTGTAATTTAAAAAATATTCCATTTATCATATATAATATATTGTTTTTGTCGATTACATATATGGTGCTATAGAGACTTCCATTGCTGATTATTTGAATTTCATTAATAGAGTCTAAGTTAACTCCAATATAGTTTAACTCTCTTTGACTAGCAGCAAAAAAATCTTTGTTTGAAATGTTTCTTTGTTCATAAATTGGGCTTTTAATAACTATATTATCTACATCATTGAATTGAGTAGATGAAATAGCTATCTTTTTACCAATATAACCTGAAGCGTCATTATTAGACATTTGAGATACAGGTATTGAACCAATAGATTTTTTTATGGTCCACTCACCAAAATAATCTGCGTAATTAAAAGAAGTTGTAGTGTTATCTTTATTCCCCACAGATTCCTGTGAAGATACATCATTATTGAGGTTTTCTTTAGAAGTATTTATATTTTTATTTGTTATGGTTTTATTGTTAAGTGATACTTTGGCTTTACTTTTATGTTTTAAGTACATAGTAGTAGAAGCTATGCCTAATATCAGTACAATTGATACCAAAAATAATTTCTTCTTCATTGTATATCTCCCTTAATTACAAATAAAATTACCAGTTAGGATAGTCCCTATTATAATCACTATATTCATACATTTGCCATTCGTCCATTCTACGCCTCCAAAGCCCTAAAAGCTCTTCTCCATTGCAGTAAGACCAAGAAATAAAGTTTGTTTTAAGAGTATCTGCTGAAGTATTTCCTGCCTTTATATTCTTTAGGAGAATAGAAGATTCTAGTGCACTAATTCCGCAGTTATAAGCGAAGTCTACTAAAGAATCAAACTGATTTTGTGTTAATTTTAACCCTGAAGTTATTGACGAAACTGCATTAGTAGTATTTTGAATATCCCTTTGTAGTAAATCTCTTGCTTGTTCATCTGTAAGATATGATAGGTTTTCTCCTGGTTGAATTACGTGACCATATCCAATAGTTCTATTTTGATAGTCTGCTCCTCTATATGGCACAGGAGAAAAAGATTCATATTGACCTATAAAGGTTATTAAGTTACTACTATTATTATAATTTTTATCATGATCTTGGCTTTTAGTTCCGAATTCATGAACCTCAGTAGATGTTGCACCTTGCTTTTTTATTGGATATACATTTAAGGCTCCATCATTAGAAACTATAAATTGTGTATTCTTATCAGTTGGCTCCATAGGTGTTGCTGACTCAAAATTAAAGGAAGAAAAATTATTCTTACCATTTAAAATATGGATTTCTGTTGCTCCGCTGCCATTTCTTTTAATACAATATAAATCAATAAGTCCATCATTATTGTAGTCATTTAATCCAAAGTTCCAATTGTCATCTGTGTTTGACAGAGAAGTTCCTATCTCCAAGAGAAATGACTGAAAATTAGTCTTACCATTTAAAATATGTACCTCAGTTTTTCCATTGGCGCCATTCTTTTTAATGCAGTATAAATCAGGCTTCTCATCATTATTGTAGTTTCCAATGCAAAAGTCCCAATTATTATCGGTACTTGGTAGAGCTGTTGATACCTCGGAAAAGAAGGAATGAAAATTATCCTTACCATTTAAAACGTGCACTTCAGTTCTTCCGTTTGCACCATTTTTCTTAATACAGTATAAATCAGGTATACCATCATTATTATAATCGCTTAATTTAAAGTCGTAATTATCACCAGTCTTTTCTATTGGTATAACAGTTTGAAGCAAAAACTTTCGATAATTGGATTTACCATCTAAGACGTGTACCTCAGTAGATGTTGTACCTTGTTTCCTAATTCCGTATAGATCAAGCACGCCATCACGATTGTAATCGCCCATCTGAAATGTCCAAGTATCATCAGTTTTACCTAATGCAGTAGAAAAATGTGATTTCCAGTTGATACCATTAGTGTTTATTGGAGCAGTATTTACTTTTGTAGAAGTATTAGAATTAGAGTCATTAGAAGTATTTGGTGTATCTTTATATCCAAGCTGCTGAACTTCAGTAGCTGTTGCACCTTGCTTTTTAATAGCATATATATTCATAGAACCTTGTCCCAATATAAATTGTGTATTTTCATCAGTTGGGGTCATAGGTGTTCCTATTTCAAAAGCAAAAGATTTAAAATTACTTTTACCATCTAAAATATGCACTTCTGTCGCTCCAGATCCGTTCTTTTTTATACAATATAAATCAAGTGCTCCATCGGCATTATAATCACTAACACCAAAATCCCAATTGTTGTCTGTCTGAGGTAAAGTTGTACCTACCTCATAGAGAAAGGATTGGAAGTTATTTTTACCGTTTAAAATATGCAATTCAGTTTTTCCATTGGCACCATTTTTCTTAATACAGTATAAATCAGGTGTTCCATCATGATTGTAATCTCCAATACTAAAACTCCAATTGTTATCAGTTGCTGGCAAAGCCGTTGCTACCTCAGCAAGAAAGGAATGAAAATTATCTTTACCATTTAAAATGTGTACTTCGGTTTTTCCGTTTGAACCATTTTTTTTGATACAATATAAATCAGGCACTCCATCATTATTATAATCGCCTAATTTAAAGTCGTAATTATCACCAGTCTTTTCTATTGGTATAGCAGTTTGAAGTAAAAATTTTCGATAATTGGATTTACCATCTAAAACGTGTACTTCGGTAGAATTTGTTCCTTGTTTACTTATACCGTATAAATCAGGTACACCATCATTATTGTAATCTCCAACTTGAAAAGTCCAAGTATTATCAGTTTTGCCCAGAGTTGTAGCGACACTTGGATTTAGAGTTATACTTTTAGTATCAGCATAAATGTTACATTTAGACATATAAGCAAATAGTAATCCCAAAAACAACATAAATATGATGTTTTTGCTCTTCTGTATATTAACACCCCCTTAACTATTTGATATTTAAGGTAATTATGCTGTTTAGTTGGATGTATTATTATAAAATATCCAATTAAACAGCTTATTATCGGTCGTTTTTTTGGATACTTAAGGTAAAAAGCTCAATAAAGTACAATTAAGACTAAAAATATAATATTTTTTTGTTGAGCAATTAATTTACAGAGTACTATATATAAATATATAGTTGCAAAGGAGAAGAAGGTTTCGGCTCTTTTACTTTTTAGAGGATATATTATATATGCCCTCTAGAGCTAAATAGTCAAATATTTTAATGTAAAGATCTTTTGCCACAGGTGCAGCAACAGTAGAAGCGTAGTAATTTGTAGCCGCATCAGGCTCATCAACTGAAATTAAAAGTGTAATTCGAGGTTTATTTGCTGGAGCCATGCCCGCAAAGGAAGCTATATATTTGTCGGTTTCATAGCCACCAGTTTTAGGATCTGCCTTTTGAGCTGTTCCGGTTTTTCCTGCTATATCATATCCAGGTATTGCAGCTTTTTTTCCAACACCAGTTGGATCGTTAACTACATGGATTAGATATTTTCTTAAATTGCTTGCCACAGCTGGGTCTAATATCATTTTTTTATCATAATCGGAGTATTGTTCATCTATAACTTTGCTATTTTTATCATCGCTATGGACAATCTCCTTCATCACATGAGGGCGTATCCAGGTTCCACCATTTGCTATGGCGTTAAAAGCTGCTAAATATTCAACAGAGGTTACGGAAACACCTTGTCCAAAAGAATTGTTAGCTAAGTCCACAGGGCTAGTTTCGGAAGGTGGTCTTACTATACCTGCTGCTTCATCTGGAAGATCTACTCCTGTCTTTTCACCAAAACCAAACAATTTTTCGTACTTGTATAATTTATTTTTTCCAAGAAGATTAACGCCTAATTCCATAAAGCCAACGTTGCAGGAATTTTTGATGATATCAACGAAATGTTCTCTGCCGTGACCTTGTGGTTCCCAACAATGAATAGTTTTTTTATTGATTTCTAGGCTTCCATTGCAGGTGAAGATAGTATTATCGTTAACTACCTTTTCAGCTAAGGCAGCATAGGACGTAATTACTTTAAATATAGAGCCAGGTTCGAAGGTGTTTTCAACAGCAGTATTTTTATATACGTTAACATTAGAATTTGTGCTACCCTTATTTGGGATATTAGGGTTAAAATCAGGCTTGGACACCATGGCTAGTATTTCACCATTATTAGGGTTCATAACTGTGATTGTAACAGATTTAGCTTTATTATCAGACAATGCTTTTTCAGCAGCTTGTTCAGCAATTAGTTGAATATTTTTATCTATGGTTAGAACTATATCCTTACCGGCTTTAGGAGCTGTATATTCGGAATTCCCGTAGGGAAGCTGATTTCTCATAACATCTGTTTCTACGATTTTATGACCAGGAGTTCCTGAAAGTATTTTATTATAGGAGAGCTCTACGCCTGAAGCTCCATTACCATCGGAATTTAGGTAGCCAAGTACACTAGAAAGAAAATTATTGTTTGGATATTCTCGAAGAAAATCATCAGAATAAATAAATCCAGTTATTTTTAAAGCTTTTACTCTATCTATTTTTTCCTTATTAATTTGCCTTACAAGATTTACAAACCTTAAGGGAACTCCATTTGAAGATTTTGATGACAGCGTATAGTAAACGTCGTCAGAAGATTCCCCTAATATTTTTCCAAGCTTAGTAGAAAGAGTTTTTAGTGTCATTTTGTTGCTTTTTAAAGAAGAGAGAAGTGTGTTCATGTCTACATCTATTCTATAATCACTTAAGCTTGTGGCTAGATTATCTCCATTACAATCGAGGATGTCTCCTCTTTTTGGGGCAATGGTTATTTCGTTCTTCCATTGTTTTATTGAATATGCCTTGTAGTCATCGGACTTATCTATCATTATGTAAGCGAGTTTGAATATTATTAGAAAGAAAACTGCTACTAAAAAAAAGAAAACATGAAAGAGTTTTTTTGATAATTGTATTTTTTTATTTACAGATGAGCGTTTCAATCTTACACCTCATTTCCAATTGTAAAAATATACCAAATATATAATAGCATATATTTATATGTTTTTACAATTATTGTAAGCAAGGAGAGAAATTAATAGCTTTATAGTATTGAATAATAGCTTTTAATATATAGGGAAGAATGCTTGGTATAATTATGTAAAGTAAAAATATTTAATAAAATTAGTTGATTTGTATATATTTTGAAGAAAAATAGAGGTAAGGGCTATTTAATAATAATAATAATTAGATATATTATTAAGTATTAACTTTATGGCAAAATATGATGATATATGATTAAATGTATGGTATACTTATAATAGTGAATTAATTACAGTTAGGAGAATCTATATGGGCACTTATGAGATAATGTCTATTGGAGACAAGCTTAGAAACTTAAGAAAAAAATATAATCTAAGTCAAGAAGATCTGGCAGGAAATGTGATAACTAGAAACCTCATAAGCCAGATAGAGCACAATAAAGCAAACCTTACTAGAAGTGCAGCAAAGATAATGCTTGACAATTTAAAGAAAATTTGCGAAAAAAAGACCACAGTAATTGATGAAAGTATAGATTATTTATTAGAAAGTGAAGAAACTCAAGCAAATAAGGTACTTGATAGATATATTAGAGAACTTAGAGATTTAAGTATATATAGGGATGGTATATTTCTAAGTAAGCTATCAGAAGTTGAAGAATTTTTAGCTAAATGGGATATTAAAGATAAAAAGATAGCTGTATTTGAATTGGCAGGAGATTACTATTGTAACATAAGTGATTTTTACAACAGTTCACTATATTATGAAAAGGCTAAGGCAATAATGGATGGAGATATACACAGTGATATTATGCTTTCTATACTTAGAAAATTGTCAATGGTCTATTATTATATGGGAAAGTATGAGGATGATATAAAGTGTTGTAACTTTGCTATAAACCACTTTAATAACATTAGTGAGGAATACTACTGTATTTTTATTTACAATATGTCTTCTTGTTATATGAATTTAAAACAGTATGATATAGCATTAGAAGGCTTTAAAAAAATTAAGGAAACAACAAAGAGCATAAGTGCGGATAAGTATTATGATGTATGTATTCAAATTGCTACTTGCTTAGGTGAGCTAAAAAGATATGATGAAAGTTTAGAATTATACTACAAAATAATAGATTCTATGGGTGAAAAAAGATATGAGAAGTATATAGCTGTTTTAATAAATCTAGTGGAAATATATATAAAAATTGGGGATAATGATAAAATTAAAGAAAAGTTAACACTGATTCTTGAAACAAAAAAATACTTAAATGAAAACTTTGTTTATTTATCTGAAATATATTTTGAAATAGGTAAAATAGGTAAGGAATTAGTGGATTTGAAGTTAGCTGAAGAATACTATGAAAAAGCTTTAACTTATGCTAAAAAGAATATGAGGTATTACTTAGAAGGTGATATCTTATGTGAGCTAATTGATTTATATGGTGAGCAAAATAATCGTAAAAAAATACTAGATATAATGAATGAATTTTTTATCTTAACGGGTAAGGAAAGCAAAATAAATACAAAGGTTATGTATAAGTTAATAGATTTTTATTTAGATATGAAAGATATAAATGCTCTTAGAGATATAATTAGCTTTAGTAAAAAATTTATATAAGAAAGGATTTGTTAATATGTTCTTTAAAAGGTACAAAAAATTACTATTTATTGCAGGTATACTTGCTGCAGTTTTAACTATTAATTTAGGTTTAAATGGAAATCTTTTATCAGGACTTCCACTTTGGGTATGGTAGGCATCAAACGTTAACGTTAACTTAAAGTATGAATGAAAATTGAATATCTACAATAAACAATTATGAAATCAAAAAAGAGAGCATGGCTCATGATTAAAATTTAAGCATGAGCCATGCTCTCTTTTGTTCTGAATAATTAAATTTCTCCAACCTCATGTAAAAATCTATAAAAGAAAGCTGCTACATAGCCTTCAGCATATTTAACTGTTACATTGGCAACTGAATCCCAAGAAGATTCGCTTTTTTGAACTTCATCTTTAAAGGAATAAGAGTACTTAGCGCAATCATTTAGTATATCGTAACAGTAATCATTAAAGTTCTCTGAATAGTAGTTTCCATATTTATCAGTGCTATTTAGAGCATAGCTAGTTTGATGATCTTGAACAAACTGTTCATATTGAGAATGTGTGGACAATACTGCTATTAGATTGGCAGAATGGTAAGGTACGTTTACATCTTCTAGAAAATGACAAGCTCGCCCTAATTCTTGCATAGAATAAGTTCTATCCGTTCTATAGCTGGATACTGCATTTGCAGCGTGTTCTTCGAATTTAGTAAGTGCTGTTGTTTTAGACTGAGGAAGTATACTTGGAAGGTAGTTTAGCCCTGTATAAGGATTGTAGAAATGATATGCAAAGGCCCACTGATTTTCATCTTTATCAGGCTTATCACAGTACTGTCTTAGTGTGGGTTCATAGTTTTTAATAAGATTTTTAAAATTATTCCCTTTGTCGTTTCCAAGTATAGTCATAGCTTGTACAGTTATAAATTCATGAGTTCCTTTTGCGCCATCGCTTGTAAAATCATAGATACGTCTATTCGTAGTATTTTGAAGCTCTTGATATGTACTTTGTGTTTTTTGAGGTAAGGCTTCAGCAAAGGTTGTAAAGGAAAAAGTAAGAGTAAGGGATGAAGCTATTATAGCAGTTGTAATCTTCTTGAATACGTTTTTCATAGAAAGACCTCCTGTGGTTACAATTTAATACAATTATCACAAATAAAGTATATGGCATTCGAAATATTATGTCAATAAATCAAGCTTTTTTTTGTATATTATATTTTGGTTAAAACTAACATAGAAACTTAACAAAGATATATGGTTTAGCTAAAGTTAAAAGGTTAATAATATGAGTATTAACTATTAAGGAAGTGCTTAAGGTGAAGCATTACATGATTGTATTTTTAAGATCTGCTATTTCTTATATTATTCTTTTGCTTTTCACACGATTTATGGGAAAAAAGCAGCTATCACAGCTTACGTATTTTGATTATATAGTGGGAACAACCATTGGTTCCATTGCGGCGGCAGCATCTGTAGATAGACATATTGATGTGTTTGAAAGCTGCTTTTCCATTGTTGTTTGGAGTGTTTTCACTATATTAATATCAATTATAACCTTAAAAAGCATAAGGCTAAGATTATGGATAGACAGCGAACCTTTAGTTATTATAAATAAGGGGAGAGTTATATATAAAAATATGGAAAAGGCAAAATACAATATGGGAGATTTATTAATGCAGCTTAGAAATAAAGATATCTTTTACATTACAGACGTAGAAATAGCTCTTTTAGAGCCAGATGGAAAGCTTAGTGTTTTAAAAAAGGCCGAAAAATCATCTGTAACAGTGGAGGACTTAGGGATTCAAAAGCCTAAGACAGGAGTGATGGTAGAGATAATTTTAGATGGTACTATACTTTATAATCATCTACAGCAAATAAAAAAGGATGAGGCTTGGGTCAAGGAGCAGTTGAAAATAAAAAATATTCAAGATATTAAGAATGTAGTTTTTCTAGGTGTGCAGGCAGATAATGAAGTGTATGTTGTAACTAAATAAGCTATTTTGAAGTTTTAATAATAAATTTAAAATCATAAAAGAGATTTTTATCTTGTATATCTCTTTTATGATTTCGTTTTCACAAGAGGATTTCAGTGTTATCTAAATATGGCTTTGAATTGAAATAAACCCTAAGGTTCTCCTTCTTTAGTCCTTTAGATACATCTTCAAGTAAACGCTTGTTTTGAAAGGTAGTGCCACTTAAAATAATTTTATTTATTCCGTAAAGTTTTGATAGTATAAGAGCCATTTGGCAGGTGATATGATAAATTGTATTGTGAAATTTTGTAGCAATCATGCTTTTTTCTTTTTTTATAAGTATATCTATTAGAACTCCACGAAGAATATTTTTAATATCTATAACAAAGGCGCTGTTTTCATTTTTTATTCTATATTTGTAATAATCCTTTGTAGTTGCATCTGCTATACTTTCTAACGCTTGAGCTGCTTCTCCAGCATAAGTATTTGTATGAACTATATCAAGCAAAGAGGAAATACAGTCAAAAAAATGATCTATACTTGATAAACAGGAGTTTGAGTTTTTTTCTAGAGCATTTGTAGTGATACCCGTATTAGCTATAAAACTATCAGGATTGTATTTGAAAAAATGAAGATAGCTTATAGCAGAGCTAAGTGGACTTGGTTTTCCTTGAAGCGTTACGTACTGAAAATGTGCAGCCATTTTAAACTCTTTATTTGTTTTAATAAAAAATTCACCGCCTAAAAAGTTTTTGCTATATTCTGTGTTTTCTTTGCCGTAGATAATTTCAATAAAGTTATCTGAAAAACTGTTATTTAGAGCTTTTTTAGGGCTTGATAGGCTTTGATTCAGTACACATTTACTATGATTAATTAAGTAAACTACTGGAGTTTTTAAGGGAACAGAAATTTCTCTATTGTGAATTAAGAAGTAATCTGCAATATTTTTTAAATTCTTAAAGGCGGTTTCATTTTTGAGTTCTATATTAGAGCTTTTGGTTATAATAAGTACGTCTAAATCCTTTTGAAGCATAAGTCTACTGATAGGAGAGAAAGGGAGCATTACTCCTATACTTTTTAAATTTGGTGATATGTTATTAGGAAGATTTAAACTAGGTTTTTTATCCAAAATTACAATTGGTCTTTCAGAGCTTTCCAAGACCTTTTTTTCTTCTGAATGAACCTCACAAAACTCTCGTACGGTATAGATATCCTTCATCATAACGGCAAAGGGTTTTGATTGGCGCATTTTTCTGCGTCTTAAGGTATTTATAGCAGCTCTACTTTTTCCATTACATATTAAATAAAAGCCTCCTGTATCCTTTATTGCTAGTATATTTGCTGATTTTAGTAGTTTGTAAGCTTTTTCTATTATATTTAAAGAATTTATTGCATTATATTTGTTATCTACTAGAGTTAGTGGAGGAATACAGTTTTTTAGGCATATTTCTTCTATATGAAATAGCCTATTTAAAGGGTTTTTGTGTTTATTTTTGAGACACCTATCGCATAAACAGATATTATTAGTTTTCAGCTACTTCACCTTCTAACCTTCTTATCATAGCGGTTTGATCTGGTAAATCTTCTATTTCAACCTTTATTTTAAGACTACTAGAGACTAGAGCCTTATTATAATTTTTTAGATAATCAGTTAGATTTTCTGAGTTTACATGACTCTTTTTATTTACAGCAACAGTGAGTTCATTTATTTTTGATATTTTTTGTGTTTTGCAACATTCACTTAAGCCCTGTGATATTTTATTTAACAATATGGTATCGTGCATTAGCTGTGCCTCCTAAATTATTTTTTCTTTGATTAGGGCTCCAACCCTAGGCAAAGAGGTTAATATGCTCATAATTCCTTTATGGCAAGAGTTGAATTCGCTGGATAAATCTTTTCCAGCATAAAGACCAAAATGGGTGCCACCGCCCCAAGAGGGAGCAAGGCTTAAATCATAAACAGTTCCGTTTACAGCCACATATGCTGGTTTACCGTTTTCACCATTGTATTTTGAAAGTTCTTCTAGTGTGAATTCTCTTCGAGGTTCTCTATATTCATTGGTAAAAGTGCTTCTTATAACAAGTCTTCTTGATTCTTTAAGTTCAGCAGCTATTAAATTCTTATAGTATTTTTTTATCTGAGGACATACCACTGTGTTCATGCATAAAGTGTAGTAATTAATTCTCATTTGATGGTTATAAAGCTTTGTAGCCACATTAAACCTCAATAGTTTTACCTCCTAAGATTTCTTTTAGAACATTTTCTGAAATTACATGGATAATATTTTTAAGGAAGTTACTTATACCGTATTTAAAGCTAACGCTGCTAATTTCTATGCCTATAACGTATCCTTTAATATTTTTAAAATGTGATTTTACCATGTCAATAGCACTAATGTTATGTTGAAAATAGCATTTGTTTTTATATTTGTTTAAAGGTGTTACAGTTATTTCTCCAGGACACTTGCCATAGAAAGCTGCGTCAACAAAGAATATGAAATCACCATCTTGTATTTGCGAAATACAAAAGTCAAAATCTGTTTCTCCAATTATCACATCAATATTGTTTTTCTCAAGCGTTTCCTTAAGTTTGTTTACAACCACAATTCCAATCCCATCATCCTCCATTAGTGTGTTTCCAAGGGCAATAACCTTTATCATACTATTACCTTGATGTCTATAGGACTGTATTTATCGCTTACTAAATGAGTAGCACAGGAAACGCAGGGATCAAAGGAGCGCATAATTCTCCCAACTTCTACTGGTTCTTGAACATTTTTTAGCTTGGTTCCAACCAAGGATTTTTCACCAACCCCAAAAGCCCCTTTTTCATTCTTGGGACTCATATTCCATACTGTTGGAGTTATTATGTTATAGTACTTTATAAGCTTGTTTTCTATCTTAATCCAATGACCTAAAGCTCCCCGTGTAGTATCAGTTAGACCAGCACCAAAAGCGTTTATTGGTATATCGTATGTCTTTTGGGAGTTTGGTAGAAGCTCAATTTTATCTGCAAGCTTTTCCATAATAGAGATTATTTTTTTTGCTTCTAAAACTCGAGCGACATTTCTATCCATGCAGGAGCTTTTGCCTTTGTAATCACCAGAAAGTATCATTCTAGCTAGTGGTCCAACCTCCATGGGATAACCGTCGTAATTGGGAGATTTTATAAAGCTGTAACCTTGTTTTTTATTTAAATCAATATTGTCGGCGCTTTCATTTGAAGGTTTTTCATTTTCCGTATCGCTAACATACCAGCTGTGAAGTATGTTTTCTGTGATTTTGTTTTTGTCAAAGCTCTGCTTTTTATAATTAATCATTACACTTGGAGATACATAGCTTATTTCAGGATCTTTATAGTGATCAAAAAGTCCATAGCTCATGAAGTTATTGTAGGTTTCGCCCATGTTAAAGTAGTCTGAGTAGTATTTTGCTATGGTATTCATATCCTCAAGCATAATGTTATTTATAAATACTTTTAGGCTTGAGATTATGGATTTTGCTTTTACTAGTTTGTAGGAATCTATGCTAGTTGTAACTCCCCCAACAAAAATACCATGGGAGTGAGGAGCTTTTCCTCCGAAAAGAGCTAGACCTTCATGGGCAAGACGGCTGTAATTAATACTTTCTAAACTGTGCTTAGAAATAATTTCGTTTTCATAATTAGGAAGCCTATAATCACTATATTGGTTTGAATATAAAGGATCTAGCTTTGACATTCTTACATAGCTTGGAACTGTTAGATTATAAAACTGTCTTATGTGATTTTGCATAAATTCAAAGCTGTGAATTAAATCACGTACGTATAAGTCATTTATGCTGACCGAAACCTTTAAGGCATCCTCTAGTGCTAAAGTTGATGCCATAGCATGGGCAGTAGAACATATTCCGCAAATTCTTTCAGTAAAATAAATAGCATCAAGTGGTTGACGAGTTTTAAGCATCTTTTCAAAGCCTCTAAATAGAAGACCACTGGTTTCAGCATTTGTAATTACGCTTTCAGTAACTTCTACTTTGGTTTCAAGAAAACCGCTAATTCTTGTTATAGGATCGATTATAATAGTTTTTTTCAAGAGAGCCTCCTAAAAAATTAGTATCTTATAAATGGTTCCATGCCATCTGGAAAATTGAAATTGGCACAGCCTATACAGGTTGTATTGTCTTCAACTGGCCAGTTAACATAGCCATTCCATTTTCTTCTTGGACAATCTGTTTTCGTTACAGGACCACGGCAGCCCAATTTAAACATGCAGCCCTTTTCACCAAACTTTTTTGCAAATATTCTTTGGTCAAAATATCCTCGTCTTGTACAATTGTCATGAATAGTTGATCCATAAAATAAAATGGGGCGTTTGTAGGCATCAAGTTCAGGCTTTCCAAATGCTACTAGATGAGCCAGTGTTCCTACTACCCAATCGGGATGACAAGGACATCCTGGAAGATTTATAACTTCGTGATTTATGACCTCCGATATGCTTTTGCTTAAAGAAGGATTAGGTTTTGCAGCGGAAATACCACCGGAAGAAGCACAGGTGCCTACAGCTAGTACGTATTTTGCTTTTTCTCCTGCCATTTTTACTGCTTCTAGTGCTGTAATACGCTTGTCTTTGTAGTGGGCAACAATATTATATTGGCCATTTTCTTTGGCAGAAACAGCTCCATCTACTAAAAGTATAAATTCTGTGTTTAAGGTATTTAGAAAAGTCTCAAAAGCAGCTTCTCCTTCAGCAGTCATTAAGGTGTTATTATAAGTTAGGTTTATAAGCTGATTTAATACATAATTTAAATCTGGATTTTCACTATTTAAAAAGGAAATAATATTTCCAGAGCACCCTGTAACCTCAAGCCATATGGCATTTAGCTTTTTTGCATTTCTATTTTTGATTAGTGTTATTGCTTCATTTACAAGGGTTTTTGAAGTGGCTTTTTTTTCTTCGGTCATAGGACAATGATTTTCATTTTTCATATATAGCCTCACAAAATAGATATATTTAAATCTATTCTTTAGTTAAGGAAAATATACGGAAGAAAGAAGGTAGAAAAGGGACTATGTTTTATTTGAAAATAGGCACTATATCCTTAGCCCAACAATAAGATAAGACACTATAGTAATTGCTATTCCTAAAATTAAATATGGAAAAGATGTTGTTAAATGTTCTCCATAGGAAATGTCAGCCATTTTTGCAGCTAAGGGAGAAATAACATCAGCAACTGCGCCTCCAGACCAAACAGTACCTACCATAAGAGGAACTGATATGGAGGAATTAATAGAAAAATTTATAGCTAAAGGCATCATAAGAGCCCAGGTTGCCCAGGAAGATCCCATGGCGTAAGCTACAAGTCCGCTAATTATAAAAAGCACGGCAGGCATTAAAAATTTGGGTACGCTTCTAATAAAAGGTCCATTTATTAAGCTATTAATTCCTAAATCCTGTGTTATGGATGTCAATGCCCAGCTTAAGATTAATATCATAACCAAAGAAAGAACCTTTTCTCCTCCGCGTATAATGTGCGCTTCTATTTCTGCAATACTAATTTTTTGGTACATATAGTATAAGCTAGTTAAAAGTAAAGTAAGCATAATTCCAGAAAATATGGAAACATTGAATTTAGCAAAGGCTAAAGCATTTATAAAGCCTTTTGCATATGGTCTTCCGGTCCACCAAAAAAAGAAGATAGTACTTGAGAGAAGTATTATTATGGGAATGATTAAATTTTTGCTGTCTTCAGGATATTCTTCAATAGAGGTATTGTAGGCTTTTTCCTTTTCAATATGGCCTTTTGTAAGTTCTGTATTATTTTCATCTGTTTTTCCTAGTTTAAGTTTGCCAAAGCCAAGACCAAATAGAGTTATACCGATACCTATAATAAGCATTGCCCAAGGGAAAAAGTTCCAAGCGATGCTTTTTACTAATATGGAATAGGCTTTTTCACTTATGCCTTTATGCTTTATATTATTTGTAACTAGTGTCACCATATAGCCTAGGTAAGAGGTTGCAATGGGAATAAGCAAGATTAGTTGAGTGCTTGTAACTGAAAGTATGAAAGCAAGCTTTTCGCCAGAGAGTTTTAGCTTTTTTAAAGAAGGCGTTAAGACAGTACCTACAGCAATGGTATGAAAAGAACTGTGAAAGAAGGTTATTAGACTTAAAAGCCAAGCCCATAATAAAAGACTTTTTTCATTTTTAATCCACTTTCCAACTATATCGCTAAAACCTGAAATTCCTCCTGCCATTTGTATTAAATCGGCTAAAGAACCAAATGCAATGAAAAAGGATAGAGTGTAAGCACTTTCTTTATCACTTATTGCTCGCATGGTGTATTCACCTATAGCTGTAATTCCTCCAATTAGCCCATTATGTATAATTGTTCCAGATAAAACACCTGCAAATAAGGATATAATTAATTTTTTTGTTTTAAAAGTTAAAATTATTGTAATTAGTGCAGGAATTAATGATAAAAACAAGGGATTACCTCCTATTAGACTTAGACATAATTAGGATTATTTTGTGTAAGTAAGATTTAAATATACAAAAAAATTTAATTCTATGAAGGTATATGATTATTAAAAGTTGAATTGATTAAATATTAATATAAAGGGGCTATTTTGTTAGTTTATTGGAGTTTTTTTCTAACGGTAGCTCCTTATTTTATTGTATTTTATAAATGAATCGTTACTATTTATTGTTATTAATATGTATAAATAATGTACATGGTGTGAATAGCATGTTAATATTGTAAAATAATTCATTAAAATACAAAAAATACATTGACTTGTGGTGGGCTTAAAGTTGTAAAATTGTTTTAAAGGAGGTATAAGTTGAAAGTTGTGTAAGTATACAATTTATCAAAATGAGAGGAGAAAATATTATGAGAGAGAAACTAATAAAAATAATTTGTCAGGTTAAAGAGGATGATTCATTAAAAGAAAAAATTGAAAAATCTAAAGATTTACTTAATGAAATAGATATTGATTCATTGCAATTGATTAATATAATTTTAAAAATTGAGGATGAATTAGATGTTCAAATTGACTTTGATGAATTTGATATGGATAGTTTAAAATCAATAGATTCACTAGCTAAGTACATCAATTCAAAGAGGTGATGGCAGGTGAAAAAATGCGTTTATTATGGAGAATTTAATGCAGAAAAATATTGGAGAAATAATGCTTTAGCAAAACTGCCACAAATCCCTGATAATCAAGCGGAAAACATAATTAAATCAATGGATGAACTGCTTTTTGTTTTATGCTCCACAGGAGATACTTTAATAACAAGGTATAAAATAGATCTAGTACAAAGAGAATATTTAAAAAGTATAGGATTTTCCTTTTCATGCAATTATATGAATTTAACAAATGATGTCTTGAAGGAAGAGAGAAATAAAAATATTTGTAAGCTCTTACTGGAAAGTTATGATTGTTCAGGTGTAAAAGAGTTATTAAAGAAAAGTTCAGAATTGTCTGCATTTGCAGTTCTTCCTGAATCAAATGAAATAAGCGAAAAATATGGACTAGCATTTGATTCTCCCAAAATTAATATTATAAGGAGAGTAAATTCAAAAATATATTCTTCCAATATAAATAGGGAATTAAATAGAGAATATTCTTTTGAAATAATTAATTCATCAGAAGAACTAAACGAGGTAGGAGCAAAGTATTTAAGAAAGTCCCCAATTATTATAAAAGATTCCTTTGGGGTATCAGGGAAAGGAAATTTAGTAATTTCTAGTGAAGGGATTCTTCAGAGGATAGCTAAATATATAAAATCACAAGAAAGGTTAGGGAAATCAGTAGAATTTATAGTTGAACCTTTTTTAGAAAAGAAACAAGATTTTTCGTGCCAATTTTTTATTCATAGGTCTGGTGATATGGAGCTATTATCTATACAAGAGGTAAGAAATATAGGAAGCTCATATCATGGTTCGTATACTCCTAGTAAAGAATTTATTGAATTCATTAGCAAAAAGGGGTATTTTTCTATTCTTAAAGAAGTATCTAAAAGGTTATACAACGATGGATATTATGGTGATGTTTGTGTTGATTCTATGCTTCTAAAAAGTGGTAATATTGTTCCTATAGTTGAAATAAATGCAAGAAAATCAATGAGTCTTATAAAACATAACATTGACAAGTATGTTTCTAATTTTAAACTTCAATGCGCCTTTACATTTTATAATGTAACTTTTTCAACTGATATATCCTATGAACAAATCATTAGTAAAATGAAAGAGAAGGCATTGCTTTTTAAACCCGGCAGTAGTAAGGGAGTGATTCCTTTAAGTTCAAATACATTGTTTATTAATAGATATTTAGATAAAAATCAAAGGATAAAAAATTATAAGGGAAGATTGTATTTAGCTGTTATATATAAAAATGAAGAAGAAAAGGAAGACACGCTTAATGCTTTAGTTCAATTACTAAATAAAAGTGGAATAAATGTTTTAAATTGAAAGGGTGGTGGTACTATGAGTAATAAAGTTACAATATTATGTTCAGGTTTTGGATTAGGATTTTATGTTCCTGGACTAATAATTAATTACAGTCTGAAAAATAGAGGAGTAGATTCAGAGGTAGCAGTATTTGAAAGCTACATCATTAAAGATAAGCGCGATAAGATTTTATTAAGTAAGCAGACTTATCATAAAAATTTTTCTGTAGCACTTGTTGCTCAAAGGATGCCTTGGGATATAAGAAAAAGTATTGATAGTGATAGGATAGAACAATTATTAGATACTTGGAAAAGAGAAGAGAGAAGAAATTTCATTGTAATGTCTGGTCATTGGATATATATTTTAGATGAATATAGAAAAAGGATAAATAATAAACCCATTAATGCAGAAATATTATATATAGATTCAGAACCTTCACCATCGTGGAAAGGGCTTAATAAATACAATGCTAATTATTCAGAAAATTATGACGAAGTATTCCTGTTTGATGCAAGGAAAAAAGAAATACCATACTATCTACCTGTAGGATCAAGAGAAACTATACCTTTTGAAAAAAGAGAGAATAGGTTTATGATTCATGGTGGTGGTTGGGGAATGGGAACTTATCAAGAAAAGATACATGAGTTAGAAGAAAATAATTTAAAGCTTGATATTGCAGCATACAGTGAAGATGAGATTGAAGATGGGAAAAATAAACATAGATATTTTATGATGGACCCATCTTGGAGAGCTTGGGAAGGCAATAACTTTATATTTCCACCATTTTCAGAGGTAAAGCCCAATGTGCCTAAAAGGTTTGAGAGCAAAGAAGAATATCATTCATCCTTTGATGTTTTAAGAAATGCTAAGGCAGTAATTAGTAAGCCAGGAGGTGGAACACTTATAGATTCACTAGCCGCAGCAACACCTATTATTTTACTTGAACCATTTGGTCATCATGAAAAAGTTAATGCAGACCTATGGGAACATTTAGGACTTGGGATAAGGTATGAAGCATGGAAGGAATTTGGATTTAAATTAGATATATTAAAAGTTATGCATGATAATTTGGTGAAGCAGAGAAATAATGCTGTTAATTATGTTGACGATTATCTAGATAGACTAATAGGAAAAGCAGAAAGTCAGGTGAAATAAATTATGCAGCCAAAGACAAGAGTGAGTTATGAGGCTAAAGATTTAAATACCTTAAAAAGAACAATAAGAAACATATCGGTTCCGTTAAAAGAAAGAAAAAACAATCCACGATATGCAACAAAATTACCTGATATTGTAGGGATTAAGATCACAAATAATTGTAATTTAAGGTGCAAACATTGTTACGAATGGGGCAAAAAAGGTTATCACATGAATATGGATAAAGAAGAACAGCAAAGGGATATAGATTTAAAGCTGTTTGAAAAAATTCTTAACGAGACAAAAGAATTAAAGTCGAGATTATATTTGTGGGGAGGAGAACCTTTATGTCACAAGCAATTTGATAAAATAGCCGATATGCTTGTACAAGATCCAAGGGAAATTGCTATCTGTACTAATACCTTAATGTTTGATAATAACTTAGACTCATTAATAAAGATATCTGATAATTTAGAGCTCCTTATTCCTATTGAGGGTTTTGAAGAAGCTCATGATTTAATAAGAGGAAAAGGGAATTTTAAAAAGGTAGTTGAATCAGTAAAACTGCTTATAGATTTAAAGAGAAAAGGTATTTATAAGGGAAAGATTTCTATTCATTCAGTAATTAACGACAATATTTGTGACAGGCTTTATGAACTAGTAGAGTTTTTTGAAGGTTTGGGAGTAGACATGGTATTTTTGGCTTATCCTTGGTATATATCAGAAGAAACAGCATGTAAAATGGACAAGTACTTCAAGGATAACTTTTATTGGCTAGAAGAAGCAAATAAAAAGAAGAATAAAAGTTGGCACTGTTTTAAATATAAGATTAGTCCAGAAAGTTTAGAAAATCTAAAAGAACAAGTTAAGAAAGTATGCAGTAAGGTTTGGAATATAAGAGTGAGATTTCAACCAGATTTAGATATTGAGGATATTAAAAGTTTTGTCTTTGGAGCTGAAGTTGAAAGCTTAAAATGTAGAAATTGTTTAGCGGTATCAACTAGGATGGATATTCTTGCGGATGGTTCTGTTTCATCTTGCAAATATTTTTCAGAGTTTACTATTGGAAACATTAAAGATGGAAGTATTTCAGAAATATGGCACAGTGAACAGTATGGACGCATTAGGGAAGTTGTAAATTCAGGAATAAGCCCAATTTGTTCAAAATGTAATCTTTTATACTTAAACGGCAAATAAAAGGGAGTGAAAATTATTAAAACTATAAATATGGGAATCATAGGTTGTTCAACTATTCTGCCAAGAGCAATAATAGGGCCAGCAAAGGCAATAGATAATCTATGTATTTACGGTATTGCCAGCAGGAAAAGGTCTAAAGCTGATGAATATGCTAAAAAATATAAAATAGATAGAGTGTTTGATAGCTATGAAGATTTATTGAATTGTGAAGATATCCATTGTGTATATATTGCTTTACCAAATGATCTGCATATTGAATGGGTATTAAAGGCTATAAATGCAAATAAGCATGTCCTTGTAGAAAAACCTATGTGCTTAAAATCAGATGAATTTGATTTAATACTTAAAGAATATGAAAAAAAGAATATTAAAATATTAGAGGGACTAGCTATACAGCATCACCCATGGCAATTAGCTATTAAGGATATGGTTAGTTCAGCTGAATATGGAAAGCTTCAGGAAGTTAAAACTGATATATGTATCATATTAAAAAACAGTAATGAAAATAATTATAGAAGATTTCCGGAAAGGGGCGGCGGTGCGTTCTATGATTTAGGTTGTTACTGGCTGCAATTTTTGCAGTTTATAACAGGAGCTAAACCTGAAAGCTATAAGGGAAGTTCAAAATTTGATGGACCTAATAATTGTGATTGGACATTTAATGCTAATGCAGAATATAAATCGGGCTTGAAAAGTAGTTTTATTGCCTCCTTTGAATTACCGTATAAGGTTGAACATATATTAAAATTTGAAAAGGCAACTGTAAAAGTACATGATTTTTTTAGAGCTTGTTTAGGAAATTATAAAATTAAGTTTTCAATTGAGGTTAAGGAAGATGGCTCAATTAAGAAGTATTCCTTTGATCCACAGAATTACTATGTAAATCAGTTAAGATTTTTTATGGAAGCTATTAATGGAAGTAAAGAGGATATATATAATATGTATTTAAGACAATCTTATGAACGTGTAAATATTATGGAAGAGATATATGAACATGCCAGGTATAGCTAAGGAAAGGGTGATTTTATGTCTAAAATTCTTTACGCTGATTATTACATACCTTCTAATATAATTTCTGCAAAAGATATACTTTTAAACTCAGAGAGTTTCTTATTAGAAAATTCCTCATCAGATGTTATTGAAGCTGCAAATAAATATATAAGGGATACTAAGTTGAGTGAAATTGCTGTTGAAAAAGATTATGATATTATAAATATATTTTCAGCTATGCTTTCTAAGATGTTTGAAAAAATAGATGTAGCCCCTTGCAAGATAAGAAATATTTTCTATACAAGTTATGACAATTACAATTATAATGATTATGTTAGTGTACCGTATTACTTACAAGAAAAATATAAGTTATCTAATGCAGCTGTAATGGTTTTGAACCAACAATGTGCTAGTACGCTTCAAGCTATAAGAATGGCAGATTGTATAAATAGAACTGAAAAAGGAGCATACTCTCTTATTATTTCTCCAGCCTTTTTAGATAAAAGTAAAGATAGGTATACTGGCTTTACTATAGTTGGAGATGGAGCAGCTATAATGCTGATAGGTGACGACAATAAGGGGGAGGGATTTAAAATAGTTGATACTTTTTCAATCTCTGGAGGATATACTAGTTGGTATTGTTATGAAAACTTTAATAAAGCTAAAAGAAATAAATATGATGAAATGAAAATACGTTTAATTATGTATAAGTCTTTTAATCAACTAATTAAACACTTTAAGAAATATGAACCATGGTTTAAAAATTCAAAATTTATAATAGGCCAGAGTGTTAATGAGAAACTTGAAAAAGAGTATTTAGGTAATCTGGGAACACTATATAAAAACTATTATGGTGGTCATATAGAAGATGTTGATACTATACGTAACTTAAAGGATATGATTAATTCAGCTAAGTTTATGGAAGGTGATAAAATATCTTTAATTGCATTAGGGGAAGATTTTAAATCTTTAAGTATTAGCAGTGTTTTTTGTAAGTACGAATAATTTTAAGCTAAAACGGAATGTATAGACTAAAAGACTTATTTAAAATGATAAAGTGAATTTAATTTATAAATTTAAATCTAGGAGATAAATAATGAAAGAGTTGACATTTTACAATTTGGATTGTGGAGTTCATTACTGGTATATACAAGGGCAAGAAAATAAGTGGGTAATATTTTTTCATGGTGCAGGGCTTGATCATAATATGTTTAAGGCTCAGCTTAAAGTAGTACCAGCTAGTTATAACGTAATACTTTTAGATGTACGTGGTCACGGTGCCTCCAAGTTAAAAAACGGAAGAAAGTTTGTAATGGAGGATGTGATTAGTGATGTTAAAAAATTGTATGAGGTTAACAATATTGATAAGGCGATTCTCATAGGACAATCAATGGGAGGAAATCTCGCTCAGGAAATAGTTTATCGTTATCCTAATATGGTGTATGGTCTTATATTAATTGATTGTAGTCAAAATACAGCAAAGCTAAAAACTATAGAAAAATTGTCTTTGAAGACTTCTGGAATCTTATTTAAATTATACCCATGGAAACTACTTATAAAAGCAAGTTCTTTAGCATCTGGCAATGAGGCGTCTACAAAAGATTATATTGTGGAATGCTTTAAAAATATTAGTAAAGGGCAATTTATTGATATTATGACAGAACTTATTAAGTGTCTTCATGAAGATTGCAAGTTTAAGATGAGTGTTCCTGTGCTTTTAATTTGCGGAGAAGATGATAGGCTTGGGAACATTAAAAAGATTATGAGAAAGTGGGAAAGAGAAGATAGTAATTGTACTTTGAAGATTATAGCTAATGCAGCTCATAATTCAAATCAGGATAAACCAGAGAGAGTTAATGAAGTCATCAGTGAGTTTTTAAATAAAATATAAGGCTATGATAAAAAAACTGCTTTATAAGATACAATACCTTATAAAGCAGTTTTTTATACATCACATTTATAGTAAAGAATATTAGCTGTAAGTACTACGAGTAAAACTCCTATGTAAAAAAACGTAAGAGGATCTTTAGTTATAAAGAATCTTTTAATTGTAATAGAGAGCAAAAAGGCTATTAGAATGCAGGTTAAAACAGTACCCACAAATCTATTGTCCTTAAACATAAAATCACCTCATATTTTTCTTCTTATTTAGTGAGTTTGAAAGCATCACAGACATAATAGTACATATAACCGATATTAGTATCAGTATAAAAAATAGGGTATGGACTCCAAAATTAAGAGATGCCTTAACTTTATCCAATGGAATACCGGTATGTACGTTTCCTGAGCCGTATAGGCTGTTTACGTTTATTCCTCTAATTCCAAGTTTGTATAAATATTTTGCAATATTCAAGTTAAAAATAACTCCGAAAATTGCTACACCAATAGTCTGACCCATGGTTCTCAACAGTGAATTTGCCCCTGTTGCAGCACCTCTCTTATCCTTAGAAACAGCTTCCTGAATTACTATTGTGAGAGTGGTTAAGGTTCCTCCATAGCCAAAGCCAATTATAAAGCCGTATATAATGACTAAAATAAGAGGAGAATTACCAGTTAACGTGTAAAAAAGTACTGTACTTACTAAGGTAATGAGGGTTGAAATAAATACCACAGGACGTTCTCCATACTTTTGGATGGCTTTTGAAAGCACAAAAGAAGATAGTATCCAGGATATAGACATTGATGCAAGGGAAAGCCCTGAAATTGTAGCACTATAGCCCAAAACGTTCTGTATGTATATAGGTAAATATACATCTGTTCCTATAAGGATTCCAGACACGAGAAAGCTTATTATATTTACAATATTACTCTGCTTAGAAAATATGTCAAAAGGAATTAGTGGTTCCTTAGCTCTTTTTTCAATAAAGTAAAATACAAACAATAAAAGAACAGTAACAAGCATAGGTAATATTATTTTAGCTGAAGAAATTTTTGTATTTTCATTTATACCTAAAATAGTGAGTAAAAATATTACTATGGTTAAAGTTAAGGTCACTATACCAAGATAATCCATAGGGGTTTTCTTTTTTTCAACTTTTTCCTTTAGATTTTTTTCAAGAAGTACTAAAGAAAATATGCCAAAAGGAAGGTTTATGTAGAATATCCAGTTCCAAGACATATAGTCAATAAAAAAGCCTCCTATGAAAGGACCAAGTAAACTTGCAATACCCCATACGGAACTTATCCAGCCTTGAACTTTTCCTCTTTCTTCTAAGGAAAACACATCTCCAACTATTGTATATGAAACAGTAAATATAGAACCTGCACCTATACCTTGAAGAGCTCTGAATAAAATAAGCTCGTACATATTTGAGGAAATACCACATAAAGCACTTCCAAGTAAAAATATTATAATTCCTGTAGATAAAGCTCTTTTTCGTCCATATAAGTCAGCTATTTTGCCGTAGATTGGCGTAGAAATTGCTGAAGTTAATAAATACACAGAAAATACCAAACTGATTTTATCAAAACCATTTAAATCCCTAACAATGGTTGGCATAGCTGTTGTTACGACCGTTCCCTCAATAGCACCTAAGAACATGGCAACCATTAGTGAGGCAATAATGCTTTTCTTTCTAGAATTCATTTGTGTCACCTGCCTTCTTAATTAATGCAAATACTATTATGTTAACACAGAGAACCATAAAAGAAAACACCAATTGAAACTTTTATATCCACTTTATTATTTCTTCTACAATTTTACTATAACTTAATTATTAATATATTTTGTTCACATATTGCAGGCAATTAGAATAGTATATGTATTGGGTATGTAGTGTACAAGCTATATACTATTCACTAAGGATAAAAGGAGATTTATTATGGAGTACGCTATTTCTAAAAACGTATCAAGTTTGTATAACCTAGCTAATGAGGATTTTTTAGAGGATATATATTCTACCAATTGGACAAGCAATCCTGTAAAACAAAGTATAGATATAGGTCCTTTTAAAATAGAAGTTAGTTTCTATATTGATCCTCAAACTATATTGAACTCCTATTTTCAGCTAAGAGTTAGTGTTCAAATACCATTTGTAGGCAGTGTTGATATAATTAATGGAAGAATAGATAAAAATAATACTAGATTAGAAGCTAGTATTGATCAAATTGTTGGAGCTTCAATAATTTTTGACATCAATGCTTTAAAGTTATATGCTCATTTGGTTGCGTTTGGATACACCTATGATATAATCCTTTGGAGTTCATCTAGTAATTCCAATGGACAAGATGTAGAACAAGATTAATAAGTTATAGAACAATGCTTTCCCCTATAGAACAAGCCTCCTTCTATGGGGGATTTTTATGTAGTATTGAGTTTTAAAGTCGTAAATAGTGATGTGAAAAAAATACATAAAACTAAAAAAATGTAAATGTACACCTTTACATTGGGAGATTTGGTTTATTATGTAAATTGAAAATGATTTTGTGTAGTGTCATACTGTATTTGAACATGAGACTATAGGTGAATCAACGGTTAAAATAGTTGCAGACACCTATAATAAATTTTAGGAGGTTATGCTATGAAGTTAAACAAATCAGCAGGAAAAATTATTACTCTTATTGCTTTTGTTGCTGCCTTTTTCATCATTAATATTGGTGTAGTGCCTAACGCAAAAGCTGATACTAATCCAATCCAACTTTATTATTCTCAGCGAATTACAGATGACGAGTATTCCATAGGTCATGTTGAGGGTTATCTTGCAGTTCGAAATTTAGCTTTTGAAAAAAATGTGTACGTGCACTATTCTCTTGATGGTGGTAAAAACTGGAGTGATTCTCCTGCCGCTTATGTAAAAACAAATCCGAGTGATAACTACGAGGTTTGGAAATTTAAAACTCCTTCAAGTTCTGAATCGTTTGGACCACCTATAACATATTGTTTTAAATACGAAGTAAATGGACAAACATATTGGGATAATAATAATGGAAAGAACTATGTTGATGGTGCTTATGGACTATCATCTGTTTATGTGCATGATGTAAAAACCTACAGAAATATCAATAGCAGCAACAATTATTTTGCAACAAATGTAGATGTGAAAAATATTGATGGTGATAGAGTAGTAAAGGTACGTTATACTACAGATAATTGGAAAACCTATACTGATGTAGTTGCTAATCATAATAACGAAAAAACTGAATTTGGCATAAGTCAACCGGTACCACAAGGTACAAAGCAAGTTCAATTTGCTGTGGTATATGAGGTAAATGGAGTACAATATTGGGATAACAACTTTGGCTCCAACTATACTGTTAACTTTTAAAAAAATAAAAGATAGATCATATATAAAATGTGGTCTATCTTTTATTTTTTATGTAAATTAAAGGATACCCTGAATTTAACAAAACCACATTTCTAAAGTTGTTAACTTACTTTAGAAATGTGGTTTTAAACTTTAAGCTACTTCTTTACTAGTTTCTCTAGTTTTTACTTTTCTATTATTTAAAAAATAGCTAAAAGGTAATGCAATAAGTATTATTATAAAAGAAACAAAGTACACATCGTTTATTCCCATTACGTACCCCGTACTTTGAGCTACTATATGTGCTTTACCTGATTTTATAAGTGAGGTAACGTGCATGGAAGCTCTTGAGGTAAGCAGGGAAGCAAATATTGCCATAGAAAGTGAACTCACAAGTCTGGCTAGCCAATTGTTAACTGAAGAACCATGTCCAGATATGGCCTTTGGAAGTACTGTCATTCCTGAATAGGTCACAGGCATTGTACAAAATGAGATTCCCACGTTTCTAACTATCATCCAAACTATTATAAAGGCTTTAGAAGTAGTAACTGTCAAATGTGTAAGTTCAAAGGAGCCTAGAGCTATTAATAATATTCCAGTCATAATTATTATACGTGAATTTATTTTATTATATAATTTTCCTACAATAGGCATTGCCAGTGCCATACACAAAGATGCTGGAAGCAAAATTATTCCTGAATCTAAAGCAGACATGTGCTGAAGATTTTGCAAGAAAATAGGTGTTAAAAGAGTTCCAGCATAAAGGCTCATCATTACAATTGAATATACAACTACACTAAAACTATACTTTTTATATTTAAATACACATAAATCAAGAATTGAGGAATCCATGGATAATGATCTATAAACAAAGATTCCAAGAAGTATTACTCCAATAGCTAAGGAAAATATTATAGGTAACGATGTCCAGCCCAAAACACCACCTTCACTAAAGGCTATTAGAAGAGCCAAGCTTCCTAAAACAATAAAGCCAAAACCTTTGAAATCAAAAGACTCTGGAACATTTAACTTGAAGTATGGTATATATTTTAAACCTAAAATTAAAATAATAAGTCCTATAGGTATGTTTATTATAAATATTGACTGCCAACTAAAATATTGTATTAAAAAACCACTTAAAGTAGGGCCGATAGCGGGTGCAAGCATTGATGCCATACTCCAAAGACTGGTTGCAGATACTTGTCTTTTCTTTGGAACAGCTTGATAGATTATAGCCATGGTTGCAGGCACAATCACACCACTAAAAGCGCCTTGAATAATACGTGAAATAATAAGTGTTGTTATATTTATTGAAAATATACATAGTATTGAAGCGAGTATGAAACCAACAATAGAAGTTAAATAAACTCTTTTATAGCTAAAACGCTCTCCTAAATAGGCGGTCAGGGGAGCCATAGTTCCCATAGCTAGCATGAAGCCAGTAAGTGTCCATTTTACAGTATCTAAGTTTGCGCTAAAAGATTTCATTAAAAACGGTAAAGCTAGGTTAATAGTACTAGTACCTAAACTAACTAAAAAAGATCCTAGAAATATTGCAATCATCATTGGCCAGTACGAAGTTTTGTTTGTTTCTTCCATCCATTATCCTCCATTCATTTTTTGCGTTAAAAAAACATAGTAACTCTAATAAATCCATTACTATGACTGTAGTTAGAATATTAAATTAAAAAATAAGTAACACAGCGCAACTTATTTTATTATAAATTACACTGTGTCACTTGTCAATATAACATAAATTTGATATATTTAATAAAAAAATAAAAGTGAGGAGCATAATATGCAATTTCAACGTGCACGCAGCGATAAGCAAAAGAATATCAGAATGAGTGAAATCGTAAATGCTACAATAAATTTATATGAAAGCCTTCAATATGATAAAATTACACTCGCATTAATAGCTAAACAGCTAAGCTTTAGTCGTGCTAATTTATATAAATACGTGTCTACAAAAGAAGAAATTTTTTTATTAATAATTTCAGGAGATATAGAAAACTGGTCTAAGGAAGTAGTGAAGTTTTTCGATAAGTATGATGCATTAAGTGCTGAGGAGTTTTGTAAGCTTTGGTCAGAGCTTTTATATAGGCACAAAAGAATAATAGAACTTTTTTGTATTTTAAATACCATAATTGCAAGGAACGTGTCAGCAGAAAAATTAGCAGCATTTAAAAAGCAAATACATAAAGATTTTACGAGAACCAAAAAAGTAGTTAAAAGGTTTTTCCCTTTTATGAGTAAAGAGCAATTGAAGTTTTTTATAGAATATCAAATGAAATATGCAGTTGGAGTGTATCCAGCAACAATTATTAACGATGTGCAAAAAAAGGCCAGTGAATTAAGTGGAATTCCATCTAATGTTAAAGATTTCGAAAGTTCTTTTTCAAAGTTTCTTATGGTAATTTTAAATGGAATAGAGATTACAATATAGATTATAAGAGGGTGCTAATCATGATTAAAATTAATCAAAATTTAATCATGAGCGATGCTCTTTTTTTATATATCATTATTAAATGTTACTTAAGTAACACTTAATAAGAGTAATTTTATTTACGTTTACTAAAAACTATGATAATATTAAATTAACTGATACTTAAGTATAACTTATTTCAATATAAAGGAGTTAGTTTATGAATATAAAAAGATTTAATGCGGATTTTGGAAATAGTACTGGAAACTTTTTAATAGATGGATATTACTTTGAAATTCCTACAAATATAGTTGAAATTTCTTCGAAAAAAGCTGAAGGTATGTTTGTTTCTCCAATAACAGAAAAAAATGAATTACTAGATAGACTTATGATTTCTACTGGCGAAAAGGAAAATGAGAAATTTTATCTTGTAGGAGAATTTGCCCAAGGTCATGAAATTAAAACTCATGTAAATCAAATGAATGATAAATTAACAAGTATAATTCCATATGCCAATTTTCTTGGAGCTGTGGCATACTATGCTATTTTAAAAAATCCTAGTGAAGAAAAAGAAATAAATGTTGAAATAGACAACATGAAAATGATGCTTCCTATTTGGATTCTAAAAAAAGCATCTAAATTTAGTGTAGCACAAAACCAAATGGCAGCACGTTTTTTGGGTGAACATACAGTAAAAGTACTTACCATGGGAATGGAAAGAATTATTAAAATTAAAGTTAATAATTCTGTATGTAAAATTGAGAGTGAAGTTGCTCGATATGCTATAAAGTATAAGATGGTTCAAGAAGATAAGATTATAAAAATATTGCCTAGAGCTAATTTGAGTGATAAATTTACAAAATGCGAGACTGTCCTTTGTGATTTTGGAGGAGGTTCAATTGACTGTGTTAAACTAGGTGAAGGACTTACGCCTCCTAAAGCGAGGGATAGTTTTAAGGTTATCGATATAGAACCATTCTTAGGTTGGCTTGAAACTTTTAGAAAAGAGAAGGTTTTGCAATATTTTTATAGTATTAAGCAAATTGAAAAATTTTTAATAAACAATTATAAAAAACAAAAATACATTTTAGAAGATCCTAATACAGGAAAAAGTTATGATTTTACTTCGAAGTTTACTGAAATGCTTCAAGATTACTCGGATAAACTTGTACCAGTAATATTTAATACATTTAAAGAAACTGATAGACTTTTAAAGTTTGTGTATTTTGGAGGAGAGTCACCGGTATTAAAGCCATATATTAAAAAAACACTACTAAAATTTGTTACCGAAAAAGTGGCAGAAGAGAACCATATATTTCTAGATGATTTGCTTGAAAATGATACTTCAGAAGTATTTAAACCTACCTCTAGAACAATTAATCTTACAGCATTAGAACTTCTTTCTATTTCAGAAGTTACTAAAAATAAATCTAGTGAAAAAAATGAGTAATGATAAAAGAAAACCACGTATGGTATTAAATGCCGAAGCAATGCCAAAGGAAATATATGATTTATTAAATGAAAAGGCTAAATCCAGAAGGCTTACGCCATATATTATTGAACTTGTAAAAAAGGATTTAAGTAACCAAAAAATTGTATCTAAATTAGACTTACTATCAGATAATGTTAACTTAATATTATCCAAATTAGATAATATTAAGTTAGTAAAAGAATCTTTAGATAGTGAAGATGATCTTTTAAAAGAGGGTAAGATTGTTGATTTCAAAGAAGTTGAAAGTCATATTTCAAAAGAAGATATGGATGATGATTATACGGATTTTTAATATAAAAGGGGCTGTGGTACTAATTTTTAGTGCTACAGCTCCTTTTATATGGTTGTTTTAATAGAGTTAAATATTGTTCTATTTATATAGAATGTGATACCATAATGGTAATTGAAGTTACTTGT
Source organism: Clostridium acetobutylicum ATCC 824 (assembly GCF_000008765.1). Classification (NCBI taxonomy): domain Bacteria; kingdom Bacillati; phylum Bacillota; class Clostridia; order Eubacteriales; family Clostridiaceae; genus Clostridium; species Clostridium acetobutylicum. The sequence continues at coordinate 135,629 of NC_001988.2, read as the reverse complement.
TTAAATGTATATAAATTTAAAAGGGAGTTTTAAAATGAATACAACTATAAACAACAGTAATCTAAAGTACAATAATTTGATTTTAATATTGGGGCTTGCAGGGTTTGTATCAGCTGCTGATAATTGGTTTGTTTCACCAGCGCTTCAACCAATTGCATCAGAATTAAGCATATCAGTTTCCACTGCTGGAATTATATTGACTTCGTATATGATTCCTTATGGAGTTATGCAACCGGTTTATGGATTTTTTAGTGACAGATGGAGCAAGGCAAGTGTGCTGAAAATTATAGTAGGAGGATTAGCTATAGGAACTGCGGGAAGTGCGTTTGTTAGGGCCCTACCACTGTTATGCTTATTCCGTATAATAACAGGCTTTTTTGCTGCAGGCATTATTGCAGTATCTTTAGGTCTAATTGGAGATACAATTCCAAAACTAGAGAGACAAATATATGTGGGAAGATTTATGGGAATTGTTTTTTTAGGACAAGGCTTGAGCGCAGGTTTAGGCGGATTAATAACTAAATACATTAGTTGGCGAGGTGCATTCGTTTTTTTTGCTGTGGTTGCAGCTATTTCGGATATAATTTTAATAAAAGGCTTATCTAGTGATTCAAAGAAGATATCATTTAATTGCAAACAGAATAACTTTTTTCTTCAAACTAAAATTGCAATATGCACACCTGCAGGAAGGAAAATATTTCCCTTAGCCTTAATATCAGGATTTTTACTACTTGGACTATATTCCTATTTAGGGTCATTTCTGCATGATGTTATGCATTTAGATTATTTAGAGTGTGGAGTATTAATAATGTTTTATGGATTTGCTTGTCTTATTGGAGGAACAAAGGTAGGAAAGCTTAGTAAGAGATATGGCAAAAAAAACATAATACTTTTAGGAGAAGGTTTTGCACTTATAACAGCATTATCCTTATACTTTTTTCATTATTGGGAAATTGCCTTAGTTGCAACGGTTTTTCTTGGATTTGGGTATATATGTATTCAGTCTACTCTAGCTACCTTGGCTTTTGATGTTAATCCAGAAAATACTGGTTTACCATCAGGTTTAATAGGCTTGGGGCTTTTTGGAGGTGGAGGTCTTGGCAGCTTATTTTCCGGTTGGCTACTTTCTATAGATGGTTATGAGGCCATTTGGATTGTTTTTGCTAGTTTTATAGTAGTAATTAGTCTTATTACATTAAAGATAAAGCTTAATTAATATTGTAGGGTTTTAGTACATTTATATTCTCGGTTAATATGTAAGGTATTATTGTTAAATAATAAATTATATTTCTAATATACAGTGATTTAACTTGATATAGTACTTAAATATAACATTACTAAAAGCGGAACAACTGTTAAATCAAATTAATTTGAAAATTTCAAAAGTACATAGCTACTTAAATGGCTGTGTACTTTTTGTATACATAGTATTAATTTGTAATTTTAAGTTTGAAACCAGTAGGATTATCAAAGCGATACCATAAATATAAATTAGGCTTTAATTTTTCTACTGTACAGTTCTTATTGTTTATAGTCACCCTCTTTACATGATTATCATTAATTATACCAAAGTAAATTCCTTTATATCCTACTTGAGGACTGTATCTTAATGTATCCCATTCACATCTGTTAATTTGATGATTATATATATCATTAATGCTGAATCTAGTAGTTACCTTCCAATGATTTAAAAAATTACTATTTATAATATCTATGTATATAGTTGTATTATCAATTGAAATAAATAATTTTGAATGTTCATTTATAGTTGATTTTTTTAGGATTTTATTGTTGTTATAATTGTATTTTTTATTATAAAGGGATACTGCTTTTTCGGGTGAATTACTATAAATAAATTTTAAAAATATTACCAAGCATATTATAAAAAAACAAATTATAGGTATTAATCGTTTTAAATGTATTTTCATTATATAATCCTCCAAAGTAAGTTATTTGTTATATAAATAGTACATTAAATGTAATAATAGGTCAATTATGTAATGAGGGTATTAATTTTACATTGAAAAGGTTGTAATATAAATATGTTATTGAATAATGAATTGTAATTAACCATTATTTGTAAGTATTAAAAGTGAATCTTTAGGTGCTTATATTTGTTTTAGTATTTTTTATGTGGTAAAAAGTGTTATAAGTAAAATTAGACCTGACGTAGTTGTAAATGCTGCTGCCTACACAAATGTAGATGCCTGTGAAACAAACGAAAAGAAAGCGTTTGAGGTAAATGCTTTTGGAGCTAAAAATTTGGCTATTGCAGCAGAAGAGATAGGAGCTAAATTAGTACATATTTCATCAGATTATGTTTTCAGCGGTGAAGGAAATACACCTTTTAAGGATGAGGACAAAGCATCGCCTCAAAGTGTCTATGGTAAAAGTAAAAAAATGGGTGATGATTTTGTAAAAGAGTTTTCTTCAAAATATTTCATAGTAAGGCCAGCTTGGGTATATGGGTATAAGGGTAAAAATTTTGTGTACACAATAATGGAGCTGGCGAAAGAAAAAGAAGTTGTAACTGTTGTGAATGATCAAAGAGGAAATCCAACAAATGTTGAGGATATAGTTTATCATATATTAAAATTGATAGTTACAGATAAGTATGGAGTTTACAATTGTTCGGGGCATGGAGAGTGTTCATGGTACGATTTTGCATGTGAAATAATAAAATTAAGTAATATACCTAGTGTTATAAAGCCATGCTCTTCAAATGAATATAAAAGACAAGCTAAAAGACCATCCTATTCATCTTTAGAAAATAAAAATTTAAGTTTAGCAGTTGGAGATGATATGAGGTATTGGAAAGATGCATTAAAGGTTTTTATAGAAAAAGTAATGTAATAAAATGTTACTGAAGAATAGTGCCTTCTTAATTAGAGGGCACTATTTTTGTTATTCAACTCATATTAAGCATTCACCAAGGTATTCTAGTATCTTTAGGGATAAATAAATGCTAAAAAATTCATCTACATTATTTAAGTCCACATTCATTATTTCTTCTATTTTAGAAATTCTGTAGTGTAGAGTATTTCTATGTACATGCATTAATTCTGCAAGCTTTGACTGGTTTTTAAAATTCATTACATATAAATATAGGTTCTTTAGGTAATCTGTTTTATACACACTATCATAGGTGATAAGTTTAAAGATTGAAGGGTGACAAAAATCTTTAAGGGATTCTTCACTGGAGCATAGAGAAAAGATATGCTGCAAAATATAGGAATCATAGAAAAAAATAAATTTATTATTAGTTAAATGACGTCCGAGTTCTATTGATTTAAGTGACTGATTATAGTATTTATTAATGTCAAGTAAATTATAGAATGGACGACTAATTCCACAAAGCATGTCTAGATCTTTTAAAACCTTATTTAATTTTTTAAAGCAAGTCTCATACAAGGTTTTATCCTGGACATAGCTAGCGACTATAACTATATTTCCTTTATACAAAACACAGATAGAATCATGAAATATCTTTTTAAAAAAGGTTTTTATGTAGCTGAACTGAATGTATGAGATAGAATTTTTATTAATGATTCCTATAAGGTTAAGAGGATATTTAAAGGTACAATGTGCAAATTTAATGTTTTCATCAAGAGCTTCACGGTTAACTATTTTACCATCAAGTAGTTGTAATAGTAGCAATTCTTCATTGGTTATATTTGTGCTCTCATAGTATTTATGTTTTTGAAGTTCTATTGAAATTGCATTACTTAAAAGTTTGATTAACCTTATATCACTCTCTGTAAATGGCTTAAAGGCTTCAAGTACTATAAATTGACCTAAAAGCTTGTTGCCCGCATATATGTTTGACCATATTCGAGATATAGTAAATTTATTATTTTCTTTATATATAATAGATTTAGAATTTGGTCTTAACTTACCTTCTCTATTATTACTATAATCAATAGTATATCTATTTTTATTGTTTGTTGATTTAAAATAAATTGGTATTTTTGCATCTAATATTGCATCAGTTAGAAGACTTTGCAAACTTTCATATTGCTGATAGCCCTTTAATGCAACGTCTTGCCATAAGGGGTGATCTAATTTAATGCCTTCTGTAAATGATAGAATTTTAAAGTTTGTGTTGCTGATATAAGCAGGATTTCCAAGAAGCTTTGAGGCACTATTAATAATGTTTTGTAAACCAGTGTTTTTGGAAAGTACCTCTAGTAGTCTTAAAGAATTAGTATCTATATTTTGATATTGAAAAAAAATATCTAGAATCTTGTTGAACATAGATAATGTAAAATCTTCATTTATAAGAACTATGTTTATGTTCTTATTGGTTTTAATAGGAAATGGCATTTGAAGTTTAGAAATAATTAAGAAATTAGTTTGGTGCAAGATTAGATTACTTACTGCGAACTTTGATAATTCACCAACATACAGTGTGTTTGAGTGAAAATACTTAATATTGTTATCTAGATATTTTACAGATTCAATAGTTGTTATATTTTTGTTGTTAATATAACTTTTGGGTTTATATTGTTTGAGTTTATCTATAATGCTATTAATTAATATACCCATAGGTTACCTCCTGTTTTAACAATTCATAATAATTGTTCTTTATACTTTTGTGCACATGCATAAATATTAAAAGTTTTAGTTTAAGTACATGCACATTGCGATTGAAACCTTTTAGATTTAACATAATATATATAATCATGGTTAACATATATAATAACACAAAAAAATGGTAAAAGAAATTTTTTAAGTAAAGATATCATAATATGAGAAATACTTGAAATAAAAACCGAAAGATGAAAATTTATTGATAACTATGATTATAATTACAAGTCTTTTAGGTAGACTTCATAAAACATTAATTTATAAAAGGGGGAAAAAATAATGTTTAAAAAGTCAAATGCATTTCTGTTAACGTTTGCACTAATTTGCGGTATTGGATTTGCTAAGTCTAATGTATATGCAAGTGTAATTAAAACAAATGGAGCACACACAAAATCGAATCTACTAAATTTCAATGTAAATGATGTTTTAGCCCAATCAACTGGTGTTACAAATGCTCTTGCAAAGGTTCCGGGATATTCTAATCCACTTATTACACAGAAGTTTGGAGCAGATCCATTTGCTATGGTTTATAACGGCAGGGTATATGTTTATATGTCAAGTGACGCCTTTGAGTATGATAACAGAGGAAATATAATTAACAATGACTATAGCAATATTAAGACAATAAGTGTTATATCTTCTGATGATATGGTTAACTGGACTGATAATGGTGAAATCCCAGTAGCAGGTCCAAATGGTGCGGCAAAATGGGCAACTAATTCTTGGGCGCCATCAGTTACACATAAGGTTATAAATGGTAGAGATAAGTTCTTCCTTTATTTTGCAAACAATGCAGGAAGTATTGGTGTCTTAACAGCAGACAGTCCAGTAGGACCATGGATAGATCCTCTTGGCAAACCTATGATCACAGGAAGTACCCCTGGAGTTAACGGTGTTGCTTGGCTATTTGATCCTGCAGTACTAGTAGACGACGATGGAACAGGATACTTGTATTTTGGTGGAGGTATACCAGGAGGTAATAATCCATCACAGGGCCAAATTGCAAATCCTAAAACAGCTAGAGTTATGAAATTAAATGGTGATATGATTCATACTACTGGAAGTGCAGCTACAATCGATTCTCCATTTATGTTTGAAGATTCGGGTATCCATAAATACAATGGTAAATACTATTATTCCTATTGTTCTAATTTCTCAGGAAATCATCCAAATGGAACTCCACCTCAAGGTGATATTGCTTACATGACAAGTAACAGTCCTATGGGACCATTTACTTATAAGGGTACTTTTCTTAAGAACCCAGGAACTTACTTTGGAGTAGGTGGTAATAATCATCATGCTGTTTTCCAATTTAACAATCAGTGGTATGTAGTGTACCATGCTCAAACTCTTGGAAAAGCTATGGGAATTACAAAAGGATATCGTTCTCCTATGATTAACAAAGTTTCATATTCTCCAAATGGGCTTATGAATAACGTTATAGAGGATATGCAGGGTGTAGCTCAAGTGGCTAATCTTAATCCATATAAGAGAACTGAAGCAGAAACAATTGGTTGGAATGGAGGTATTTCGACTCAAAAATGTACTGCACCAGGAAGTATGGTGAGCAGTAATAATCTTGATGTTACAAGTATAAACAATGGAGATTGGCTTGCTGTATCAAAAGCTGATTTTGGAAGTGGAGCCGCATCCTTTAAAGCAAATGTTGCATCAACTGTAGGAGGTAAGATAGAAATACATCTAGATAGTGCGGATGGACAACTCATTGGTACACTCAACGTAAGCCCTACAGGTGGGGAGCAGCAGTGGAAAGAGATGCAATGTAACGTAAAGAGCGTTAGCGGTGTTCACAATATCTTCTTTAAGTTTACAGGAAATAGTAGTAAAAATTTATTTAATTTTGACTATTGGCAGTTTAGCGCTAATGGTACTAATCCTACTAATCCTACAACTGACCCTACAACTAATCCTACGCCTGGAAGTACTGTAACTTTAAATAATGGCTGGTATTACATTAAAAATGTAAATGCTCAAAAGTATCTTCAAGTTGCAAGCAATACAGGAAAGGCAAGACAAAATGTTGAGCTTGGTTCAGGCTCGGGAGCTGCCGGACAAAAGTGGTATTTAACAAATACAGAAGATGGGTATGTTACTTTAAAAAGTGCCTTAGGTAACTATATGCTAGACGTTAGCTATGGTGAAAATAAGGATGGAAGCAATATTCAAATTTTTAATGCATACAGCGGAGATTCACAAAAATTTTCTGTAAAAGCTTCTTCTAAAAATGGTCAATATTCTGTTGCAACTAAGAGTAGTAATGGATCTAAGGTATTAGATGATTACAACTTTGGAACTGCTGATGGTACTAATGTATGTCAGTGGACTTATGGAGGAAATAACAATCAAATGTGGGTATTTGAACCTACTAATAATTAAAATACGGAGGATTAAAAATGAATATTAAATTAAAAAGAACGTTAATATCTTTGGTGGCTTTTTCTATGACATGCTTGCCTTTTGTAGGTACAGGCTCTTCTGTTAAAGCAGCATCAAATGATGCAACAATAAATGTAGCAGCTAAACATCAAACTATTAGAGGATTTGGTGCATCAAGTGCATGGTGCGGAGCTCTTAGCGATACTTGCATGGATACCCTTTATAAAAATGCAGGTCTCGATATTTTGAGAGTACGTATTGCTCCAAATGAAGGCTGGAACAGAGGAGATTATAGGGCATGGGCTGATGAGCTTTCTAATGCAAAAAAAGTACGTGCAAGAGGAGGTATTGTTTTTGCAACTCCATGGACACCACCAGCTTCAATGAAGACTAATAATACAACAACAGGTGCTAATAAAGGATCCTTAAAGCCTTCTTCCTATGCAGCTTATGCAGCTTATTTAAAAACTTTCGTGAAATATATGTCTGATAATGGAGCACCTTTATATGCATTATCTCTTCAAAATGAGCCAGATTGGGCACCTGATTATGATGCTTGTACTTGGACAGCACAACAGTTCCATGATTTCCTTAAACAATATGGAGCTAGCTTATCTAGTACTATTAAAATAATTATGCCTGAATCATTAGGTTTTAACCCAGCAATGTCAGATCCAACTCTTAATGATCCTACTACTGCTCAGTATGTTTCAATCATTGGAGGACATCTATATGGATCTCCTATTAGAGATTACCCTTTAGCACGTAATAAGGGAAAAGACATCTGGATGACTGAACACTATCTTGAAGGCAATGATCCAGGTACATGTGTAAAATTAGCTAAAGAAATTCATGATTGCATGACAATTGGAAATATGAATGCTTATGTATATTGGTGGATATCTGGAGATCAAAATGGATTATATAATACTAGAACTAATGAGACTTATAAGAAAACATATGTAATGGGTCAGTTCTCAAAATTCATCGGAAATGGTTACTCTAGAGTTGATGCTACAAATAGTCCTCAATCAAATGTCTATGTATCAGCATATACAGGAAATAATAAAGTAGTTATCGTTGCAATAAATCAAGGAACATACCCAGTAAATCAAAGCTTTAATGTACAAAATAGTACAGTGTCTAACGTGTCTTCATGGGTAAGTTCAGGAACATTAAATATGGCTAAAACAAATTCTAATATAAGTGCAGCTAATGGAAGATTCAATGCATCACTTCCAGCTCAAAGTGTAACTACATTTGTAGCAGATTTAAATTCTACTAATCCTACAACTGACCCTACAACTAATCCTACTCCTGGAAGTACTGTAACTTTAAATAATGGATGGTACTACATTAAAAATATTAATGCACAAAAATATCTTCAAGTTGCAAGTAATACAGGAAAAGCAGGACAAAATGTTGAGCTTGGTTCAGGTTCAGGAGCTGCTGGACAAAAATGGTATTTAACAAATACAGGAGATGGTTATGTTACTTTAAAAAGTGCTTTAGGTAACTATATGCTTGATGTTAGCTATGGTGAAAATAAGGATGGAAGTAATATTCAAATCTTTAATGCATACAGCGGAGATGCACAAAAATTTTCTGTAAAAGCTTCTTCTAAAGATGGTCAATATTTTGTTTCAACTAAGAGCAGTAATGGAACTAAGGTATTAGATGACTATAACTTTGGAACTGCTGATGGCACTAATGTATGTCAGTGGACTTATGGAGGAAATGCTAATCAATTATGGGCATTTGAGCCTACTAACAACTAAAGGGAGGGCTTAAAGCTTGAAAAACAAAATAAAAAAAATAGTTTTATCTGTAGTTACATTTTCTATGATTTGTTTACCATTTACAGATGGATTTACATCCATTAAAGCAGCTTCAAATGTTATGGTTAATTTAGCCTCAAAAAAGCAAGTAATTCGTGGTTTTGGAGGAATGAATTCTGTAGCTTGGGCTGGTGATTTGACAGCAGCTCAAAGAGAAACAGCCTTTGGAAATGGAAATAATCAACTAGGTCTTTCTGTAGTAAGAATATTTGTAGATGATAATAAGAACAATTGGTATAAAGAGTTACCAACAGCTAAAAGTGCTATTGCACATGGATCGATAGTCTTTGCTACGCCTTGGAACCCTCCAAGTTCTATGACAGAAACCTTTAATAGAAATGGTGAAAAAGCAAAACGCCTTAGATATGATAAATATGGTGACTATGCTAAATATCTTAATGATTTTGTATCATATATGAAGAATAATGGTGTTAATTTGTATGCTATTTCTGTACAAAATGAGCCTGATTATGGGCGCGATTGGACTTGGTGGACACCACAGGAAGTACTTCGTTTTATGAGAGACTATGCAGGAAGTATTAACTGCAGGGTAATGTCACCTGAGTCATTTTCTTATCAAAAAAACATGTACGATCCTATATTAAATGATCCAAAAGCTCTTGCGAACATGGATATCCTTGGGACTCACACTTATGGTACTCAAGTTAAAGATTTTCCTTATCCACTTTTTAAACAAAAAGCAGCAGGAAAAGATCTTTGGATGACAGAAGTGTATGTTCCAAACAGTGATGCTAATTCAGCAGATCGCTGGCCTGAAGCGTTAGAGGTTGCAAATCATATAAACAATGCTATGGTAGAAGGCGATTTCCAAGCGTATGTATGGTGGTATATAAGAAGATCCTATGGATTGATCAAAGAGAATGGTGCTATAAGTAAACGTGGCTACATGATGGCCCATTTCTCCAAGTTTGTTCGTCCTGGATATGTAAGAGTTGATGCAACAAAAAATCCAGTAGGTAATGTTTATGTGTCAGCCTACACAGGAAATAATAAAGTGGTTATTGTTGCAATAAACAAAGGAACATATCCAGTAAATCAAAGCTTTAATATACAAAATAGTACGGTATCTAATGTGTCTTCATGGGTAACTTCAGGAACATTAAATATGGCTAAAACAAATTCTAATATAAATGCAGCTAATGGAAGATTCAATGCATCACTTCCAGCTCAAAGTGTAACTACATTTGTAGCAGATTTAAATTCTACTAAGCCTACAACTAACCCTACAACTAATCCTACTCCTGGAAGTACTGTAACTTTAAATAATGGATGGTACTACATTAAAAATATTAATGCTCAAAAATACCTTCAAGTTGCAAATAATACAGGAAAAGCAGGACAAAATGTTGAGCTTGGTTCAGGTTCAGGAGTTGCTGGACAAAAATGGTATTTAACAAATACAGGAGATGGTTATATTACTTTAAAAAATGCTTTAGGTAACTATATGCTGGATGTTAGCTATGGTGAAAATAAGGATGGAAGTAATATTCAAATTTTTAATGCATACAGCGGAGATTCACAAAAATTTGCTGTAAAAGCTTCTTCTAAAAATGGTCAATATTCTGTTGCAACTAAGAGTAGTAATGGATCTAAGGTATTAGATGATTATAACTTTGGAACTGCTGATGGCACTAATGTATGTCAGTGGACTTATGGAGGAAATGCTAATCAATTATGGGTATTTGAGCCTACTAACAACTAAGGTGGCTTAAAGATTAAAAAAATAGTTTTATCTGTAGTTGCATTTTCTATGATTATTTACCATTCACAAGCAGAAGGAGAAGGTTTAATTATGAAAAAAAGATTTATTAGTAGTACATTAATCTTAACAACTATTTTATCATTAAGCGGAGCGTTTCAATCTAAAGCATTTGCAGCAACTACTTTGACTGTGGATTGTAGGGCTACGCTTAGAGGGGTAACACATTGTGCTAGTGGTTCTCTTTATGGAGTTACAGAAAGTAAGCCATTTGATATTAACCAATTTGTTGCACCACTAAAACCAAATGTTTTCACAAATCCAGCTTTGGCAGGTTTTAACCATCAGCAACCTATTGGTGCTGCTATTCCTACAGCTGGAAGACTTAAAAATACCACCGGAAAAGTTATGATTAGGTTAGCAGATATATTTCCTAGGTGGCCGTATGGTTTTACAAATATGAATGATTGGCTTGGTAAAGTTACTAGTGTAATCAATCAAAAAAAGGCTTCCGGATATTCGAATTTTTATGGCTATGAAATATGGAACGAACCAGATGGTACCTTTAAAAATAATAATGTTAGCTTTAATGATATGTGGCTTCAAACTTATAAATTAATACGCCGTTTAGATCCGAACTCTCAGATTATAGGACCATCTTATTCTTACTATAATCATTATAATATGAATGCTTTTCTTAATTTCTGCAGAGCAAATAACTGCCTCCCCGATGTAATTTGCTGGCATGAACTTGGAGGAAGTCAAAATATTTCTGGGAACATTAGAGATTTGAAAACATTAGAAAGATCACTAGGAATACCAGAAAGGAAGATTGCAATAAATGAATATTCTGATAGCAATCATTATGCAGAAGGACAACCAGGCGCATCAGCACCTTTTATTGCAAAATTCGAACGTAACAAAGTAGATTCTGCTTGCATTTCTTGGTGGTGGACAAATGCACCGGGAAGACTTGGAAGTCTTATGGCATCTGACACTCAAAAGGGTGCTGGATGGTGGTTTTATAAATGGTATGGTGATATGACAGGTAACATGGTTAATGTAATACCTCAAAATGATAATAGCAATCTAGCAGATGGTTTTGCTTGTGTTGATTCAAATGCGAAATATATAAGCGTACTTTTAGGTGGAGTTAATGATGGAACTGTTAATGTAAATATTAAAAATATCCCAGCCTTTATTGGTTCTAGTGCCACTGTCAAAGTAGAAAAGGTAGATTGGAATGGTAAGGATACTCCTGTAAATGGTACAAATACAGTTTTCTCAAAAAGATATACTGTATCTAATGGAACCATTAACGTATCAATACCAGGAACAAACAATACCAGTGGATATCGTGTTTATGTATCACGTTAACACTTAGTAACGCAGGCGGCTTAGACTTTCTAACAGCCGTGTAATATTTAAAATTAAAAAAATGTTAAGGAGTGATAATATGTTAAAATCAAAGTTAGCAAAAATATGTACAGGAGTCTTAGCTTTAGGTCTTGCCCTTTCAATTTCAGGTGTGGGAACTGCTAAAGCTGCAATGTCACACAGCAAATTTGTAGGAAATATTATAGCAGGTAATGTTCCAAATAATTTTAGTAACTACTGGAACCAGGTTACACCAGAAAATGCAACTAAGTGGGGTGCAATTGAATATAGTCGTGGCAATTATAACTGGGGAAGTGCAGATCTTATTTATAATTATGCCAGAAGTAAAAACATGCCATTCAAATTTCATAATTTAGTATGGGGAAGTCAGCAGCCTAATTGGATGTCAAATCTTTCACCTCAAGATCAAAGATCTGAAGTATCAAAATGGATTGCAGCTGCAGGTAAAAGATATTCTGGTTCAGCTTTTGTTGATGTTGTAAATGAACCACTGCACACTCAACCTTCTTATAAAAATGCCTTAGGCGGAAGTGGTTCTACTGGTTATGACTGGATTGTATGGTCTTATCAGCAGGCAAGAAAAGCCTTCCCTCATTCAAAACTTTTAATTAATGAATATGGCATAATAGGCGATCCTAATGCAGCAGCTAATTATGTTAAAATCATAAATGTTCTTAAAAGCAAAGGTTTAATTGATGGAATAGGAATTCAATGTCATTACTTCAATATGGATAACGTTTCTGTAGGTACAATGAACTCTGTTTTAAGCACTTTATCTAAAACAGGTTTACCAATATACGTATCAGAACTTGATATGACAGGTAATGATGCTACTCAGCTTGCTAGATATCAACAAAAATTCCCTGTTTTATATCAAAACCCTAATGTAAAAGGTGTAACTATATGGGGATATATGCAAGGTCAAACTTGGAATAGTGGTACTTATTTAGTTAATTCAAATGGTACTGAACGTCCAGCTCTTAAATGGTTAAGATCTTATTTAGCTAGTCATTAATCAATATACAATATAAAGTAATGTTATGAAATTAAGGGGTCATTGTTTTTTTAAACTTTGTACCCCTTAATGTATAAGTAAAACTTTAAGGAGGGAATTATATGAAAAAAGCGTCTTATATAATGGCCTTTTCACTTGCTTTCGCTCTAGTTTCTCCAGTAGCATGTCATGCAGATAACCCAGTAGTGCAAACTCTTTATACTACTGATCCTGCTCCAATGGTATATAACGGTACTTGTTATTTGTACACTGGTCATGATGAAGATGGGTCAACTTGGTACACTATGAAAGATTGGCGATGTTATTCCTCAACAGACATGGTTAATTGGACGGATAATGGCTCACCATTAGCTTACAATACATTTAGCTGGGCAAAAGGTGATGCATGGGCTGGTCAGTGTATTCCTAGGAATGGAAAGTTCTACTATTATGTTCCGGTAACTCAAAAAAGTGGTGGAATGGCAATAGGTGTTGCAGTATCAAATAGTCCTACTGGACCTTTTGTTGATGCTCTTGGACATCCTTTAGCTTATACTGGTACAGGAGATATTGATCCTACAGTGTTTATAGATAATGATGGTCAAGCTTATTTATATTGGGGCAACCCTAATCTTTATTATGTTAAACTAAATCAAGATATGATTTCATATTCAGGAAAGATTGTACAAGTGCCTTTAACTACAGCAGGCTTTGGAGTGCGTAAAGGAAATTCTAGTAGGCCAACTTTATATGAAGAAGGTCCATGGTTTTATAAGCGAAATGGAATGTACTATATGGTGTATGCAGCTGGCGGTATACCTGAATATATTTCTTATTCCACAAGCAAAAGTCCTACTGGACCATGGTATTATAAAGGAGTAATTATGCCTTCTCAGGGTCGCAGTTTTACAAATCATCCAGGTGTAATCGATTTTAAAGGGAATTCTTATTTCTTTTATCATAATGGTGCTTTGCCTGGAGGTAGTGGATTTACACGTTCAGTGTGTATTGAGCAATTTAAATATAATGCCGATGGTACGTTTCCTACAATAAATATGACGACTACAGGTGTTTCTGGTATTGGTAATTTAAATCCATACACCCAAAATGAAGCTGAAACAATTTGCTGGGAATCAAATGTTAAGACTGAAAAGTGCAGTGAAGGTGGAATGGATGTATGTAATATACAAAATAACAGCTGGATAAAAGTAAAAGGTGTAAACTTTGATTCTGGTGCAGCTTCCTTTAATGCAAGAGTAGCTTCAGCAACTAATGGAGGAAACATTGAACTTCATCTTGATAGTCCATCAGGAACACTTATTGGAACTTGCCATGTTAATAGTACTGGTGGTTGGCAATCTTGGGTTACTAATTCTTGTAATGTAAGCGGAGCGAAAGGTATACATGATTTATATCTAAAATTTACTGGAGGAAATGGTTATTTATTTAATGTTAATTGGTGGAAGTTTAATGGTACAAAAACTGTATCAACTAGATAAGAATACTTTGAGTATGAGCTTTTATTTTTAAAGGAGAGTGAGTAGATTATTATGTTAAAAAAAAGAAAATTTTCATTTAAGAAATTAGGTTGTATAGCAGTATTAATATGTATGGCAGTAGCAGCAAAATCATTTTTAGCTAAAGCCTACACTTCAGATTTAGGCAATGGAACTTATCAAAATCCTGTTATGTATGCAGATTATCCAGATAATTCTGTTATTAAAGTAGGTTCAACCTATTATATGGCATGTTCTAGTATAAATTATATGCCAGGCCTGCCTATTCTAAAATCACAGGATCTTGTAAACTGGGAAATTTGTTCTTATGCCTTTGATCGTATAGATACAGGAATGAGTGGAATTGATAAAACACATGCAGATGCCTACAATTTAGTAGGTGGAGAAAACGTATACTCAAAAGGCTGTTGGGCTCCAAGTTTAAAGTATCATAACGGTACTTTTTACGCTACATTTGCCTCTCTTGATTTAGGAAAAACATTTGTATGTACAAAAACTGGTCCAATGGGCTTTGGTGGTTGGACTTTTACAGCAATTTCAGGTATAGGCTATGCTCATGATGCAGATCTTTTCTTTGATACTGATGGAAGAGTATATCTTATAAATGGAGGGTGTAATGTAACAGAACTAACTCCAGATTGTAAGTCTGTTAAATATGGAGGAATAAATCAGAAAATTTTTGATGGTGGTCCTAGTCATGATGGAAATAGAATTTTTAAGAAAAATGGATACTATTATATACTTTCAACACCTATAAAGGGAAATGGAGCTTATCAGCGTATAGAAAAGGCTTGGAGATCAAAAAGTCTTACAGGCCCTTATGAGCAAACTATAATTTTAGATGATGGTGCAAATCATCAAGTTTGTGTGGTTGATGATGGCAGCTACAATTGGGCAATGTTATTTGAGGATAAAGGGGCAGTTGGTCGTATACCAAAGCTTGCTCCAGTTACTTGGGTAAACAATTGGCCTATGATAGGTGTAAATGGAAGTGCCACAGTACCAAATATATATAATAAACCTGCAGCAGGAAATGGGATAAAATCGCCTGGAACTGATGATGACTTTACCTCTCAGGGGTATGTACTTTCTCAGTGGCAGTGGAATCACAATCCAGATAATTCAAAATGGACTACCTCTGAACGTCCAGGTTGGATGAGACTTAAAACAAGCTATTCTAAGGATTTTCTTCAAGCAAGAAATACTCTTACACAGAGGATACAAGGACCAGCTTCTTCAGGTTGGGTTAAGCTAGATACAACTAACATCAAACCTGGTCAGATTTCAGGATTATCTGCTTTCCATAGTAAATATGGATATATAGGAGTTAGAAACGATAATGGAACAAAGAAGCTTGTTCAATACAATGTTACAGGATCAGAAACTGCTATTAATCTTACTAATAATATAGTGTATCTTAAGGTAAGTACTGATTGTAATGCGCAAACTGCAAAATTCTATTATAGTTACAATGGTAACAGCTGGACACAGCTTGGAAGCACTTTAAAAATGGATTTCTTTTATAAATTATGGTTTGTAGGGTATAGATTTGCTTTATTCAATTACACTACAGGTTCTGATACCAGTGGTTATGCAGACTTTGATTATTTCAAGTTTAGTTCATTTTAGTAAACTTATCTGCTTTAGGATATAATTAAGATAGCATAGATAAAGAGGTCACATATTGGAATTGCCTTCTAATATGTGACTTTTAATATGCTAATTTAGAGCTAAAATATATAATTGACTTAACAGCTACCATAAATTTTTTAGGTGTTTTATTATATATAATGGGTTTATTGCTCATTTATGGAGTATAATAGTTGAATAAGATATTATAATTTTAAGGAGGTTTTTTAAATGAAAAGTTTTGTAATTGAGGATGAGTTTTGGAGCTTATTTCCTAACGCAAAGATTGGAGTTGTTATTTGCCACAGCATAGATAACTCTATAAAAGATGAAAATCAGTATAAAGACATGATTTCCAATTCGGAAGAAGAAGCTTTATCATATTTAAAAAATGAAGAGTTTAGCAGTAATGAAGTCATAAAAGTGTGGAGAGAAGCTTTTCAAAAATTCAAAACAAAGAAAGGTGCAAGATCTTCTATTGAGGCATTATTAAAAAGGGTCCATAAAGGAAATCATATAGGAACCATTAATCCATTAGTTGATATTTATAATTCTATTTCTTTAAGATACGCCATGCCTTGCGGAGGAGAAGATATAGATGCCTTTGCTGGAGATATAAGATTAACTAAGGCAGTAGGAAACGAAAGTTTTGTTACATTAGGAACAGATAAAAATGAGCCACCGTATGAAGGTGAAATAGTATATAAGGATAATGAGGGAGCAATTTGCAGGTGTTTTAATTGGCGTGAATCAGTAAGGACAATGCTTACGGAAAATACAAAGAACGCATTTTTATGCATTGAGCTAATTGATGAAACAAGAGTAAAGGAATTTGAAGATGCTCTAGATACTTTAGCAAAAACAGTACAGGATAATTTGGGTGGAAACTGCAAAATTTCAACTCTTGATATTAACAATAAATCAGTAGTAATAGATTAGTTTAAGGATATAAGGGGATGGGTGGTTTTAGTCATAAGGGTATTTAATAAAATAGACGGTTTTACTTAATTAAGGATTATAATAATGATGAAAAGCCTATATAGTTAGTGACTTAGTACATAATATTTTTAAATTTATTTGACTTATTAAATCGGGCTAAGACAATTTTATGAATAATTATTGTTATAAAAGGCAAAAACGCGAGTAAATTAAAGTAATTAATTACAAAAATATACATATAACAATTAAACGCTTTAAATGGCAATTAATTACGGATATTACCATAATATGGCAGCAGGATGAATTAGGAAAAAAACTATAATTTTATGTAAAATATTACATAAGGCTTGTTGCGTTTAAAATAGTACAAGCTAAATTTGAGGAGGGATGATAACATGCGTAAAAAGTTATTAAGTCTGGTAATGACAGGAGCTATTGCATTAACTTTAATACCAGCAGTAAATTCATCAGCTGCTAAAATTAATAACACTAAAACAACTAAACTTTCAGTATCTCCAAGAGATAGCTGGCATAATGGTCATATCTATGCCGATACTGAGTTATACTACCAGCCATATTCTGATACATATGCTGGAAGTGTAGCTCAAAAGACAGAGGTATCGTATCAGTATTACGGAAATGGATGGTACTATGTATTTGTTCAAGGTAAATACTTCTATGTTTATGGTTCAGGACATTTTTGCTAAACACATGCAATTATCGATAATATTTCCATAATAGTTTGATAGGACTATTCTTATGGGCTAAAAAGCACTTGCTATTTACAGCGAGTGCTTTTGGTTATCATTACGGCAATCAAAAGTTTTTATATTCTTCAAAAATTTCAGTAAAAAAGGCTTTGATTGATTATAGAATAATATTTTAAAACTCTAAAAGCATATCATACCATTCAGAACCACCGTGCTTAGATTCTGAAATACCTTTATTTTCAAAGCCAAACTTTGAGTAGTAGTGAATGAGCTTTTCCTTGCAGGTTAAAATAACACCCTTGCGGCCAGATAATCTTGATATCTCTATAAAATGATTCATTAACTCGGCTGCAATTCCTTGGTTACGATATTCTGGTATTACATCAAGTCCAAAGATAGTTTGATAATCTCCATTTGGAATATGGAGTGCAGCGTTATTAAATAATTCATCATAAATAGTGGTTTCATTAATTATACAGCCATTTATAAAACCAATTACTTCTCCATCAATTTCTGCTAAAAGAAAGCTTTCAGGAAATGTCTTAATTCTTTGTTCTAATGATGCTTTTTTAGCAGCTTCTGCTTCTGGAAAACACCTTGCTTCAACTTCTATTACTTTATTTAAATCCTCTATGGATACTTTTCTTATTTTAATATTCATTATGTTAATCTCCTTTTGTTTAAATATATTAAGGGAGCAAAAAATTTAAGACTAATCTTTTATGTATTTATTAGTTTTGATTATTAAAATTGCAAAGCTGCATTGCTACACCATCTGGCATTATTTTAAATCCGAATTTTTCATAAAAGGCTGCATTTTTACTTTCCTCAGGCATAATTTCAAGGTACAGATAATCTTTATATTTTTCTTTAATAATCTCAATCATTGTCCCAGCAATTCTCTGCCCTTGATAGTTAGGGTTAACCAAAACATAATGCAGGAAGGCTACCATTTCACTGTCATCCAGTACTCGTACAAGACCCACAAGCTTATCTCCATCCCAAGCGGTTAAAACAGTAGAAGAATTTATCAAGGCTTTATACAATCGACTTGGATAATTGCCAGACACCCAGCCAACAGATAAGAATAAATTCTGAATTTCTTTCTGCGTGAATTTTTTTTCCTCTGTATAAGTAATTTTCATAAAAACACACCCCTTTTCTTATTTGTAATCACATTTTATTAATATATAAAGCACAATACCTTAAACAAATGTAACACTATTATAAGGTTATATATATATATTTACAAGTAACTCACGGCTTCGATAGTGTAGAACATGCACAAGCTTACATATTGTGATTTTCCGTGCATCAAATAATCATGCACGGATTTCATAATATTAATTACTTTTTTCTCTTCTTTTATCACTGAACAATGCAAAAAGTACACCTGGGAAAAGAATTATAGCTCCAGCTTCAAATGTAAAACTAAAAGCTTTAACAGTATACGATAAAAAAACATGCTGTATAGTAGGAACTACTTTTTTTATTTCTTTCTTTTGAGTTTCAAAACCTGCCTTGATTTTATCTTTATACATGGAAGGAGAAGATGCTAATACAGAGGTTTCTTTTTTGTCAATTGTGTTTAATATTTTTAAAAGACTAACGGTTTGTTCACTAGATACTTTTATCGAAGAAATCATCTTAAGCTTGGTTTTATCATCAAAAACAGTGTCACTATGTATTGTTTGGATAACAGCTTTTTTTGCATCAGTTATCTGAATAGCCATATTTGATGTAAATATAGTCAAAAATAGTGCAACTCCAAGCACAGTTCCAAGTGTTCGTGTCATGTTATCTATTCCAGAAGCTATTCCTATTTTATTTATAGGGACATTAGCAATTGTAGAACTTAATAGTGTAGCCATACTTAAGCCTGTACCAGCACCAGTAATAATTAATCTTAAAATGACATCTATATTTGAAGAGTTTTGAGTAAGAGAGCTATTTAAGTAGCAAGAGAAGCATAAAAGAAAAATGCCAAATGCGCTAATAAATCGCTTTCCAACCTTTTTTGTTAAGATAGCAGCTACTATTGAAAAAAACATTGAACTTAGGGACATAGTTGAAATGATAAGGCCTGCTGACAGTTCATTTAATCCTTTAATCTGCGTTAGAAAAAAGGACAAAAAATAGGAGCCACACATCATACCAAGCCCAAGTAAAAATAGAGAAATAGATCCGTTTGTAAATTGTAAAGATTTAAATAGACTAAGAGAAAGCATAGGCTCATTAACTTTTAGCTCGATAATTATAAATATTATAAGAGTTATAGCTGAAGCAGCAAATAAAGAGAGTGTAAAGCTTGAAGTCCAGCCTTTTTCATTAACCTTTATTAGTGCAAAGGTTAAGAAAAACATAGCAGCTGAGATTGTTATGTTTCCTCCAAAGTCTATACTTTTGCTTGCAGCCTGATCATAAGATTCTTTTATGAATTTAATAGTTAAAAATATGCAAAGGCATCCTATAGGTACATTAATAAAGAAGATATATCTCCAATTAAAAAATTGTGTTAATATACCACCAAGTGTTGGTCCACTAGCAGCAGCAAGACCGGCGAAAGCTCCCCAAAGTGACATAATAGTTCCTCTCTTTTCTGGTGGGAATATTTCAGCAGAAAGAGGCATTGTAACAGGAACAACAAAGGCTGCAGATAGTCCTTGAAGTGCTCGAAGAAATATAAGTACTTCAAGAGAATTTGAAATACCCGCCAATAATGAAGCTATGGTGAATAAAAAAACGCCCCCTATGAATATTTTTTTTCTGCCAAATTGATCTGCTAATCTTGAAGCCGTCAGTATAATAACTGCAAAAGCTAGATTATAGGCGTTTACTACCCAGGAAATATGATTCATATTAGTATTAAAGTATTCAGTCATCTTAGGTAAAGTAATATTTACTATAGTTGTATCTAGTAATGTCATAAAAAAACCTAAAACAATGGCTATAAAAGAAATGATCTGATATTTTTTATTCATAAAATAAACCTCCTAAAGATATAAAATATATTAGTATATAATAGACTACTATAATGTATAGTAGTTGGGCGAAAAAAATGTCTCTCAATAAAGATATACCACTGTGAATTTGGATAATTAAACGGCATATCTATAAGTAATTGTTAGAGACATGAGATTACTAATTATAATGGTCAAAAACTTTTTCAGACCATTTTTGTAAAATGTGATAGAATTCATTATATAGATCCATTATAAGGAATTCAGAGCCAGGTTTTTCAGTGTGCTGCTTTTCGTAATTATAAACTGACTCCACGAAGGCACTACGTTCTTCTGCCTTATTTTTGAAGTTTTCAAGATATTCTCTTCTCTTTTCCTTTGGTAAATTCTCTATGTTCACTAAAAATGCATTAAATTCTAAGTAAACATTGCCTATGTTTTTTGAACTTTCCTCCATTAATTCATTAAAATATGCGTTTCCCTTTTCGTTCATTGAGTATAATGTTTTTTCTGGCATTTCGCCTTCTTTAACAATCCTTGAATTTAAATACCCATTATCACATAATTTAATTATGTTTTTATAAATTGAGGGATTACTAATTTTTAACCACTTCGTAAGATTCCATTTATCAAAATCTTTAACCATTTCATATGCACTTTTTTCTTTATGCTGTAAGTAGCCAAGTATTATCAAATTTATTGAGGACAATTTAATCACCACCATTTATATACTACTATAAAGTATAGTAGTATATAATATATTTGTCAACAAGCTATTTCTTTTGAAGATATAAGTTCTTATAGCTTTATTATTTATGACAATACATCTTTCCCATATTTTCTTTTAAATTTCGAATGGTTTCTGGAATATCTTCTAGCTTTAAGGAAGTATGTATATCGCATGTCCCAGCAGCCTGTGCAGTTTCATAATACCAACATTTATATTTGATTAAATCAAGGGTTTCCTTAAGTTCAGCAATCTGTTTTATAACTCTTTCTTGCTGCTGTCTAAACATATTTAACCTCTGATCAATTGTTTCATCGCCCTGCATACACCAGTTCATAAATTCCTTTATATCTTTGATTGACATTCCAGATTTCTTTAAACATTCAATCATAAAAAGAGATTCAAAATCCTCATCTTTAAACATGCGAATACCGCTTTTACTGCGTTCAACAAATGGCATTAAACCTTCTTTAGCATAAAAACGAAGGGTGTGAGGAGATACGTTAATCTTTTTGGATACTTCGCTAATTGTATAGTACATTTTTATTCCCCCTAAAAAAATTTTAAAATTCTCTTGACTTAGAGTACACTCTCAAGTTTATGATGATAATATCACGCAAGAGAGTGTGAGTCAACTTGATATATAAAAGCAAGGTAGGAGGATGAAATATGTATTTAGAAAAAATTAATTCCCCAGAGGATGTAAAAAAATTATCAATAGATGAAATGAAAGATTTAAGTACAGAAATTCGTGAGGTGCTGCTTAAGAAGTTAAGTGAGCATGGAGGACATATTGGCCCTAATCTTGGGATTGTGGAGCTGACTATTGCACTGCATTATGTATTTAATTCACCAAAGGATAAAATTGTTTATGATGTTTCTCATCAGAGTTATATTCATAAAATGCTTACTGGAAGAAAAGAGGCTTTTATTAATTCAGAAAAATACGATGAAGTATCTGGTTACTCCAATCCAGAAGAAAGCGAGCATGACTTCTTTAACATAGGGCACACTTCAACATCAATAAGTCTTGCTTGTGGTCTTGCTAAGGCAAGGGACGTAAAAGATGAAACGGACAATGTAATTGCTATAATTGGAGATGGTTCACTAAGTGGTGGGGAAGCCTATGAGGGACTAAATAACGCTGCAGAAACAGGAACAAATATGATAATTATAGTAAATGATAATGATATGTCAATTGCAGAAAATCATGGCGGGTTATATAAGAATCTTAAAGAACTTCGTGATACAGAAGGAAAGAGTGAATGCAATTTCTTTAAAGCAATGGGCTTAGATTATCATTATGTAAAAGATGGACATGATCTTGAACAGCTAATAGGAGTATTTAATAAGGTTAAAGATACAAAGCAGCCAGTAGTTGTTCATATTCATACGGTTAAAGGAAAAGGCTTTAAATTTGCTGAAAAGAACAAAGAGCAGTGGCACTGGGGAATGCCTTTTGTACTAGAGACAGGAGCGTCAAAGGTTTCTATGGGAAGTGCAGAGAATTATGGAAATCTAACAGGAGAATATTTATTAGATTATATGAAGCGTGATCCCAAAGTAGTAGCGATTACCTCAGGAACTCCTGCAGTGTTTGGATTTTGGAAAGAAAGAAGGAACGAAGCAGGCAGACAGTTTGTTGATGTTGGCATTGCGGAAGAACATGCAGTTGCTTTAGCTTCAGGAATTGCAGCAAATGGTGGAAATCCGGTTTATGGAGTGTATAGTACATTTCTTCAGAGAACCTATGACCAGCTTTCACAGGATTTGTGCATTAATAATAATCCAGCAGTATTGCTAGTATTTGCAGCATCTGTTTATGGAATGAACGATGTTACACATCTTGGGTTATACGATATTGGCATGATGAGTAACATTCCAAACATGGTATACTTAGCTCCAACCTGTAAGGAAGAATATTTTGCAATGCTTAAGTGGGCAATGATACAGAAAGATCACCCAGTAGCAATTCGCGTTCCTGCAATGGGAGTAATAGAAAGCGGAGTAGTAGATAACACAGATTATTCTAAACTAAATAAATATGAGGTTACAAAAGCTGGAAAGGATGTTGCAGTTATTGCACTTGGAGATTTTTATCAGCTTGGTCAGTCAGTTACAGAAAAGCTTTCACAGGAAAATGGTATTAACGCTACTTTAATTAATCCAAAGTATATTACAGGAATTGATGAAGAGCTACTTGAAGGACTTAAAAAAGAACATAAACTTGTAATTACCCTTGAAGACGGTATCTTAGATGGTGGTTTTGGTGAAAAGATTGCAAGATATTACGGTGCTTCTGATATGAAGGTATTAAATTATGGTATTAAAAAGGAACTATTAGATCGTTATGTTCCTGATGAGCTTATGAAAAAGAATAGACTTACAGATGTTCAGATAGTAGAAGATATTATGAATATTATAAAATAAGTACAATAGGGTACACATTTCTTCATGTGTACCCTATTGTACTTTTTATTTATAATTCAATTTCTTTATTTATAATTCTTTTAGCTAAATCCTTAACTTTTTCTTCAATGGTTTTTGCCGTTCTTATAAATTCTTCATCACTTTTTCCTGAAGGATCGTCTAAGCCCCAATCTTCTGTGTGTTTTGAGAGCACAAAAGGACATACTACATTGCAGCCCATTTTTATCACTATGTCGACCTTTGGAAGATCTTTTAAAAGCTTTGATTTATGTTTTTCATTCATATCAATGTCGTATAAATCCCTTATAATTCTTACTGCATCTTGATTTATGTTATCTTTTAATTCTGTGCCGGCGGAGTACGCTTCAAAGGTGTCAGCTGCAAATAGCTTTCCAAGAGCTTCAGCCATTTGAGATCTACAGGAATTGTGTACGCATATAAATGCTACTTTTGGTTTCATAGTTATTTTCCTCCGTTACTAAAATATTTTTTTCTCCAGTATAGAGCTACATTTACGAGTGCTATCATAACAGGTACTTCTACTAGAGGACCTATAACTGCCGTAAAGGCTTCTTTTGACTGTATTCCGAAAACTGCAACTGCAACGGCTATGGCAAGTTCAAAGTTATTGCTTGCGGCTGTAAATGATAGAGTTGTTGTTTTTTTATAATCTATTCCTGATTTATAACTTATAAAAAATGATACCGAAAACATTATTATAAAATATACTAAAAGAGGAACTGCAATTCTTATAACATCCATCGGAAGTTCAACTATATATTTTCCCTTATAAGTAAACATGATTACTATAGTAAAAAGTAGAGCAATTAATGCTAGCGGACTCACCTTAGGTACAAACTTTTTTGTATACCATTCAGTTCCCATTTTAGGTTCTAATATTAGCCTTGTAAGAAGTCCAGCTGCAAATGGTATACCAAGATAAATGGCTACAGAACCAGCTACTTTTACCATTGAAATATCAACTTTATAACCATTCAACCCAAATACTGTTGGTAAAACTGTTATAAATATATAGCAGTATACTGAATAAAAAATAACCTGAAAAATTGAGTTGAAGGCCACAAGAGCTGCTGCATACTCTGTATCTCCATCGGCCAAACCATTCCATACAATAACCATGGCAATGCACCTTGCAAGACCAATTAATATAAGCCCAGTCATAAATGCTGGATATGATTTTAAAAATATGATTGCTATTATAAACATTAAAATTGGTCCCACAATCCAATTTTGTAAAAGTGATAAACCTAAAACTTTGGGATTTTTAAAAACTTTATAGAGCTCTTTATAGTTAACTTTTGCAAGTGGTGGATAAAGCATAACTATAAGTCCAATAGCCATGGGAATAGAGGTGGTTCCTACTGATAAACTTGACAATGTAGTAGAAAGCCCTGGAAAAGTCCATCCTAAAAGTATACCGATTGCCATTGCAGTGAAAATCCATATAGTTAAATAACGATCAAGCCAAAATAATTTTGATGTTTTATTCAATTTATTTTCCCCCTAATTTAGTTTCCTTTAACTCATCGCAGTTAAGGCCACTTTCTTTATATTTTTTTAATTGTCGTAAATCTTTTTTACATTGTTCTAGATTAAGTGCATGCTTTTTAATGATTTCCTCTATAAATGGAAAAGTTTCTATAACGTCTTCATTTATTTTGTAATATACATATTTACTTACCTTGTTGTAATTAATAATTTCAGCATTTGTAAGCTTTGTTAAATGGCGTGAAGCATTGGATTGACTTATGTCTAGTATTTCTTCCATTTCACAAACACACATTTCACCTTTTTCAAGTAAATTTAATATTCTCATGCGAGTTTCATCGGACAATGCTTTTATCACTTGTATTAAATTCATTTCATCACTCCTTATATGAATATATTCGATTATAATCATATAATATTAAGCTAATTTTTGCACATTTTTCTTATTTTTATCTCCCTAAAGTCCCAGCATTTATGTAAAGTATCTTGGTTAAAACATAAATTAATATATAGCAAAAAAGCAAACCCACGGCCATTGTGGGGTTTGCTTTTAACTATAGTAACTTACTTATTTATAGATTACTTACCTTTCTATTAGAATGTATATCTAGTTCCTTAGAAGTTTCTTCCTTTTCAAATTTATTAAGTATACTAGATTTTATAGCAATCATAGCTGGGATGAAGATTGGTAAAAATACTGTGCAAAGTAATATAATTCCCAGTATAACAGTTAAAGATAACTCCATTAATGTAGGTACCCCTGAAGGATACATAGCTGCAAAAGTTCCAGATAAAATAATTCCCGCTGAAGAAATAACTCCACCAACGCTTTTAGCTGCACTCACTATAGCCTCTTTTGATGGTAAGTCCAAATTTTCTCTATATCTCATTACAAGGAATATACTATAATCTACTCCCAGTGAAATAATCATGATAAATGAGAAAAAAGGTACATTCCAGCTTAAATCTCCTTTTCCTAAAACATTATTAAATAATAAACCTGATATTGAAATGGCAATATAGTAGGATGCTACCAACGAAGCCATTATGAATATAGACATCCAGGAGTCTCTTGTAACAATTAAAAGAACAATAAGTATGCCACAGATCATTATTATACTTGACTTATTAAAGTCTTTTTGAGACATTGTTTTAAGATCATTATTCATTTGTGATATTCCTGATATTCCTAACTTAGAGTTCTTTAAAGTTGAAGTTTTAATTTTTGCTGCAACTACACTGTTTATTTTATCAGTTATTTTCATAGCATCTTCTGAATATGGATCTATGTTTAAAGTAACATTTATTTCTGTTATTTTTCTATCCTTTGACATGTACATATCCATTGATTTACTAAAGTCTGAATTATTAATTTTGTCCTGTGGAATAAAGAAGGTTTCCGAGTTTTTAGACTTTTGTAATTTATCAATATATGAATTTGCATCATTTAAACCTGTTGAAATATCCGTTAACCCTTTTTGTGCCGTTGAAAGGCCATCTGTCAATTGCTTTGTCTTATCGGAAATTCCACTAATTCCGTTTATAAGTTGATTTTGGCCATCTTGAAGCTGTTTCGAACCTTCATCTAATTGTCCCATTGCATTAGCTACTTTATTTTGACCATCGGCTGCTTCTGCTAATTTATTTGCCATAGTTAAGCTTCCTGATCTTAAAGCTTCTGAACCTGATTTCATTGCTCCAATACCACTTTGAGCCTGGCTAAGTCCATTGTTAGCCTTTTTTAAAGAACTATTAGCTTCATCCAAACCTGCCTTTAGTTTTGTAATAGCATCTACCATATCTTGCAGCTTGGAGTTTAACTTAAGCGAGGTCTGCTGCATGGTAACGAAGGTTGGATCTGAATTAAGCTCAGGATGCTTTGCTGCAAGTTGGCTTTGCATGTAAATAACGCTGCCAAATGCAGTTTGAAAATTCTTAACCTGTGGAAGAAGGCTATTTAGTCCTTCTCCAACTTGCCCATATCCTTTACCTATAGCAGTATATGCATTTTGCAGATCATTAGTAGAATCTTGAAGCTTACCTATAGAGTCATCCAGCGCTTGAATACCATTAGATAAATCCTTTGAACCTTGTACTCCGCTATTCATGCCGTTTTTTAGTTCATTAGTAGCTTTATTTATTAAGTCCATATTTGAAGACAAATCATTTGCGCCTTTTTGAAGTTTATCAAGGGAGTTTGTGTCCACTTTAGCTCCTTGCAGCTTAGAAACAGCATCACCTAAACCATTATTTATCTTATTAACTCCACCATCTGCATCTTTTAATCCACCATTTAAAGAATTTGCCTGATCTTTAATATACAAATCCTTTATTTTTTTTCCTTTAGGCTGCGTTACACTGCATACTTCTTTAACTCCTTTGACGGATTTAATTGCTTCTGTAATTTCATCTATTTCAGACAAAGTGTATTGGTTATCTAATCTATAATCATTTTCTATAGCTACATTTACAGGTAGTGCTTTTCCAACACCAAAATGCTTAGATACAATATTAAAGCCCTTTACCGATGGATAATTTGAAGCTATTTCTTTCAAATTGTTAAAGGAAAGACTTGAGGTGTAAAAATAGCTTAAACCACATACTGCTAGTACAAGAATCAAAGCGAAAAATGGATACTTTGTTGAAATAGTAGCTGCTTTTTCCCATGCTTTATTACTTGAGTGTCCTGACGATTTAAAAGGTGACCAAAAAAGATGTATTCCAAACAGCTTCATAAGTGCAGGCAAAAACGTAAAAATCATAATTATTAAAACTGCAACGCCAACCGCCACGGCTGATGCTGATTGATATATTTTAAATTGTGAGGCCATGAGGCAGGAAAAACCAATAAGTATTGTAAGAGAACTTAAAATTACGGTTTTTCCCGCTGTTTTATAAGTTACAATTATTGCGGAATTTGTATCTAAGCCGTTATTAAGCTCTTCTTTAAATCTTGTCAAAAGCAGCATGGTATAGTCCGTTCCTATGCCAAATAAAACTAGTACTAAAAATACATTTGTGAAATTTGATATAGAAAAATTAAATTTGTCAACTAGCTGTAATACAATACCTAAAGAAGTCAAATAGCTTAAACCAACAGTTGCAAGTGTAGCAAATGGGGTTACTGGTGATTTAAAAACTGCAATTAGTATAGCTATAATTAGAAAAATAGTTATTAACTCTGTTTTTTTAACTCCAGCCTCTATAGTTTTTGAAAAATCTTCTGAAATAAAATCTGAACCTGTAGAATAGCTTGTAACCTTATCTGTTTTCATAACCTTTGTGATTTCATTCCTAATAGTTTCTGTTGTACGACCCTTTTGCTTTATACTTATAGGCACAAGCAATGTGGTTTTATCCTTAGAAATCACCTGGTCTTCAATATCTTTATTTGTAAATACATTGAGAACTGTTTTTACGTTATATTTGTTTTTATTATTTTCTAATTTAGTTACCTTATCTTTTATTTCATTTAAAGCACTGTCCGTAAGTTTTTTATCGCTGTGATACACCATTATTACGTCTAGCACTTTGTCACTACTTTTAACATCATTTAGTTTATTAAGTATGTTTTGTGCAGTAGAATATGAGTATTCTTTACCAATTGTTACCTGACCTTTATCTCTTACAAGCTTGCCCATGTCTGGCATAGTGAATAAAATAACTGTGAGAATCAGTGCCCAAAAAACAATTGATAAATAGCTTTTATTAAGCAACTTATTCAATTTCATCAACCCTTTCAAAAACATTATCTTTACCAAAATCATAACTAAAATCAAAATAGTACATATGTTGAACTTTGATTATATATGTATTATAATAATCTTGAATATAACAAACAATAATCAATTTTTGAGGTTATGTTTAAAATTATATAATTTAAACATTTTTGTTGGATTTTAATAGATATTTAAGGAGATTTTATGTTATATTTAGGATTAATAGTATGGATAGTAAATGATAATAGCAGAGATATATGAGGATAAGAAAGTAAGTATAATACTTAGATGAGATAAGAAGCATTAAGTAAATAGTACTCGTAATTTTTTATAAAGTAAGGATGAAATAATGTGAATTTATTTTTAAAATCACATGGAGGTAATTATTAAATGAATGTAATAGTTATTGCTTTAGGTTTTCTTTTTTTTGCTTTTGGAGTTCCAATTTTAGTACTGGGTAATTTAAGGTATAAGGAAGAACACAATTTTCAACGTACAAAATGTCTTAATGTATTTGATATTGGCGGAAATGAACTCAATTCCTTTACATCTTTTACTAAATTCTATGTGAAATGCCCTAAATGTGGACGATACGCACCTGTAAAAATCTTAAAAAAGGATGAGAGTTAATTACATCATAATGCTTTTATATGATGAATTCTTAATATGGTATATACAGAAAATAGTATAAAAAGAAAGGAAGTGAGCTTTAGTGAGAGCTTGGTACGAATAATGCACTTTCTCACTAAAGATAATTTATGAATAAAAAAGCAGAATATAAAAGTGCAATACGTTCAAGAAAGCTAATAAGAGAAGCTTTCGCAGATTTAATAAAGGAAAAAGATTGGAATAAAATCACAGTAACCGATATCGTTAAGCGTGCAGACATTAATCGCGGAACGTTTTACGCACACTATCAAGATGTAAAGGCGGTTTCCGACCAAATTGGAAATGAAGTAATTGAAAAAATGTTGGAATCTTTAGGTGAGTTTAATTATAAATGTTTCTTTCAAAATCCACAGCCTATTCTTTTAAAAGTTTCAAATTGGCTTAAAGAAGACTTCGAATTCTATAAAACTTTAATCAATTCCAATGGAGCTGAACAATTTCTTGAGAGACTTAAAACTATATTTGTTAACTATATGGAATTTGATAGTGATGTTCCTGAGAACATAAAAAACACACCTGCCTTTCGCATACGAGTAAATTTCTTTGCAGGTGGAATTATTAATATGTTCCAAGTGTGGTTTCGTGGTGATCTTGAGTATTCTATTGATGAACTTTCAAAGGAAGTGAGCAATATTATTTCCTGTGCATCTGAACTATTTTTTTAATTCATTGACTGCAATAAATATAAATAAAAATATTATATATTAATTGAGGAAACATCAATGTAATATAAAGAAAGCGTTTCTGGCTTTTTTCTTTATTATATATGTTGATAAAGTGGATACGTTGATATATAATATTTAATATTAGGTAGATTTCAAAAAAGAGAGGTAATTTTGTGAGTGTTTAGTATCTAAAATAGGTAACTTAATATTAATTCCAAAATTGAGGTTATAGGACTTCTAATTGTTATGGAGTTAATTACTATTTATAGATACAAGTCCACGAAACTACTTTTGGGGTTATTACCCTTTATTAATTTTGTAATTAAAGCTGTGGAGTATCCATGGCTTTTTTATTTTACAATTAATACCGTGAAATCTACCCAGGTTTCGTTGACTTGAATAAAGTTGAGGAAGGAATTTCAAAATGGATAATACAACGCTAGAAAAACTACATTACCATGAATTAAAAGAAATAGTAAAAGGATATTGTGCAAGTGGCCTGGGTAAAGCCTTAATAGATAAGTTAGAACCAAGTATAAATATAGATGTGGTAAATAGAAGGTTAGATGAAACCTCTGAGGGAAGGACACTTTTAGATGCTTCTTATCATATACCATTTGACGGAATATTTAATGTAAAGCCACTCATAGAAAAAATAGAAAAAGGTGCATCTCTAGCTCCAGAAGATTTAAGTATGATGGAAAACTTTTTAAGAGGCTCAAGAAAGCTTAAATTATTTATGAAGGGCAAGGAAGGGTATGCTCCAACTTTAAGCTCCTACAGCCTAAATATAACAGATTTAAGTTATATAGAAGAAGAAATAAATACGTCAATATCAGGGAATAGAGTAGCTTCAAATGCTTCGAAAGAGCTTAAAAAAATAAGAAAACGAATTGATATATGCGAAGATCAAATAAAAAAAAGACTTGAGAAATTTTTGGAAAACCCTGTGAACAAGGAGTATATACAAGAATTTTTTGTAAGTCAAAGAAATGGAAAATATACAGTGCCTATAAAAACTGCCTTTAAAAATAAAGTTCAAGGTAAAATTGTTGAAACCTCATTAAAGGGCAGCACTGTGTTTGTAGAACCAGATGTGGTAGCTAGATACGCTTCTGAACTATCAGAATTAAGGATTGAAGAGACCTTAGAGGAATATAAAATATTAGCTACCTTAACAGAAATGCTATATGAAAAAATAAAAGAAATTAAAATAAATATAGAGGTAATAGCTGAATACGATATGATATGGGCAAAAGTAAAATATAGCAGCGATATAAAAGGGATAAAGCCTAAACTAAATGGGCATGGTTATATAAAAATAGTTAAAGGAGGATATCCTTTAATTAAAAATGGAGTACCTTTAGACTTTGAAATAGGAAAAGAATATAGGTCATTGATAATTACGGGACCCAATGCAGGAGGAAAAACAGTGGTTTTAAAAACTTTAGGGCTATTGACACTTGCAGTTCAATCGGGCTTCCATATAAGTGCTGAAGAAGGTACAGAAATCGCTGTATTTAACAAGATATTTGTAGATATAGGCGATAATCAAAGTGTAGAAAATGCGTTAAGCACTTTTTCATCCCATGTGAAGAACTTAGCTTATATAGTAAGGGAAAGCAATAAGTCAACATTACTGCTGTTTGATGAAATTGGCAGCGGAACAGAACCAAATGAAGGTGCGGCTTTAGCAATAGCTATTTTAGAGGAAGTGTATCATAAGGGATGTATAACAGTAGCAACCACTCATTATGGAGAGATTAAGAACTTTTCAGAGCAGCACCCGGACTTTGAAAATGCAGCAATGGAGTTCAGACGTGACACATTAGATCCATTATATAGGCTTAATATAGGAAAGACAGGCGATAGTAACGCTCTTTATATATCAAAGAAAATGGGTATTTCAGATAATGTAATTGAAAGAGCTAGAAGCTACATGGAAAACAAAAATTATAATTATGAATTAATAAGAAACAGTAAAATTATCAATGAAAAGAATATTGAAAAACACAAAGATGAAGGTTATAAATTTAATGTAGGAGATAAGGTTCTTTGGATTGACAAGAAGGAAAGTGCCATTGTTTACAAAGAAAGAGACGCATACAACAATGTAACTATTTTATTTAATGAAGAATTTATTAGTGTGAACCACAAAAGGTTAAAATTAGAGATTAAAGCCTCTAAGCTATATCCAGAAGGATATGATTTAAATCAAATATTTTCTAATTACAAGAAAAGAAAGCTAGAAAGAGATATAGAAAGAGGGTCTAAAAAGGCTTTGAAGGAACTTAAAAAAAATCGCTTAAAATAGATATAATATTACGGGAGTGTATTAAAAATGAATTGAATATTCACTTTTGAAGATTATTATAAGGTGTATCAACTATTGGTACGCCTTTTCTTTAGATTAATTTAAAAACAATTGCCTTGTTTTACATTAGTTAAAAACACCAAATAGCACAAATTGTTATACTAGAGAAGATAATAATAGCAATTGAGTAAAAATAAGCTTGTACATATTTATTCCAATTTTATAAAATTATCTTAATAAAATTATAAATATCTAAGTAAAATTCTATTAGTTTACGTTCAATATTAGTTTTCTTTATCGCCACTCTATTATATTATTAAACTAATCTATATAGACAATAATGGTTTTTCGATGTAATATATATACATATAGGTAATATTTATCATTTAACTATATAAAAATTAAAAAAAGGAAGGTATTATTTAATGAAAAGAATATTTTCTTTAAGAAAAAGCTTACTTGCGGTAGTAGTTACCTTAACAGCATTTAGTGGATCACTTTTTTATCCTATAAGTAATCGTTTTCAAAATGTACAAGCCGTAACTTACAATGTGCAACCGGTAACAAGTAACTTACCAGCGAAAACTGAAGATGGTGTAATTGCTCAAGCCTTTACCTGGAGATTCAAGGATATTCAGGATCATCTGCAAGAATTTAAAGACGATGGTTACAAAGCTATTTTAGTATCTCCAGTTCAAAGAACTCCCAAGGCTGGTGATTGGTGGTTACTATATCAGCCATGCAACTTCCATATCGGGAATGCTCAACTTGGCACTTACGACGATTTTAAAAATTTATGCTCAGCAGCAAATCAATATGGAATTAAAATTATGGTTGATGCTCTCTTAAATCATGTAGCAACTAGCTCACCAGGGCAATGGGATAATTCAGTAGACGATAGTTTAAAACACCGTGAACTATATCACAATCAAGGAAGCTGCAATGATTATAAGGATAGGTATCAAGTAACTCAAAAAGATATTGGTGGACTTCTTGATTTAGCAACCCAGAGAACCGATGTTCAAGATATGGAAATTCAATTTCTAAATGAATGTATTGATGCTGGTGCTGGTGGTTTTCGTTTTGATTCAGCTAAACATATTGAAACTAATAGCGGCGAAGACTCTGGTAAACCTTGGGCATCTGATTATTGGGGCAGAGTTTTAAGTTCACTTCATAACAGAAATAACCTATA
This sequence comes from Clostridium acetobutylicum ATCC 824, assembly GCF_000008765.1. Classification (NCBI taxonomy): domain Bacteria; kingdom Bacillati; phylum Bacillota; class Clostridia; order Eubacteriales; family Clostridiaceae; genus Clostridium; species Clostridium acetobutylicum. The sequence goes on along the minus strand of NC_001988.2, from coordinate 101,712 downwards.
TTTATATGGCGAAGTTCTTCCAGATTACGGCGATAATGATGAGGTTTACAGATCATATTTTGATATTACAGCTGAATCCTATGGATCTACTATAAGAAATGCGGTTCAAAACAAAAACTTAAATGGTCTTTTAAATATCAATTTTAGTGATCATAATATTCCATCAAGCCAAGCTTTATGCTATGTTGAAAGTCATGATAACTATGAACATAATCAATCTTCAAGTACAAGTGATTGGAACATAAAAATGGGATTTGCAATATTAGATGCAAGAGCACAACTTACTCCTCAATTTTTCATAAGGCCATCTGATAATTCTTGGAAGGATAGTGATATAGCTGCTGTAAATAAATTCCATAATGCTATGGCTGGCCAAAGTGAATATTTGAGAAATCCAAGAAATGAAACTATTATGATAGAACGTGGTAACCAAGGTATGGTAATAGTAAATGTTGGCGGGGACACGCCCATTGACTCAGCGACTAATTTAAAAGATGGTTCTTACACTAACAAGGCAAGTGCCAATTGCACTCTTAACGTATCAAATGGCAGAATAACTGGAAACATTCCTGGAGGTCAAATTATTGTTCTTTATAATAATGTACCTACGCCTAATCCTGGGAATGATGTAATTAAAGTTAATCCTCAATCTCCAGTTCCTGGCCAAAATATTACTGTAACCTATAATGCAGCTGCAAGAGTTTTACAAAATTCTTCATTAATAAAGATGCATTGGGGCTATGACAGCTGGAAAGGTACAAAAGATACTAGTATGACATCTCTAGGTAATAATTTATGGCAAGCCACAGTAACTGTTCCTTATGAGGCTTCAAGTGCATTAAATATGGTCTTTACAAACGGAAGTACATGGGACAATAATAATAATCAAAATTGGGAATTTAATATTGCTAAATAAAGAAACTTAATAAAATAATTAATCGTTTACGTAAGTATATTTCAAGGCACATAATATAATATTTTTAAAAATAAAGAGAAAAGTAGAAGTAGGGAAAACGATTTCATGATGCTTTGATAGAATAATTGTAAAAATGCAGTCATTAATTTGACTGCATTTTTTATTGTGTGCTATGTTTATGTATCTCATATTAAAAAAATTTAAACAGAAAAAATAAGTCTATTTACAATTTAATTTAGGCTAATAAAGATACTTTTTCACATCGAAGAATATATTTTAAATCATGGTAAAGAGTGGTACCATTATATACAGAAGTACAACGCAATTGGAAATTAATAAACATACGTTTTATACTATTGTATTAGGAGGATATATGCGATGGCACACGTAAATACAAATGGAATACAAATTGAATATGAGGTTTTTGGAAAAAGGACAAATCCTACTATAGTACTTATTGCAGGAAATGGTGCTCAGCTAAATTTTTGGGAATCAGATTTTTGTGAAATGCTGGCACAGCATAATTTACAAGTTATACGCTTTGATAACCGTGATGCGGGCTTGTCTACAAAATTTGATGCTGCTGGTATTCCTGATATGAGTAAAATATATCAGGCGGCACAAGAGGGAAAACCAATTAAGACAGCATATACATTGGAAGATATGGCTGATGATGTGGCTGGTTTGCTGGATGCGTTAGAAATAAAGAAGGCTCATATATGTGGTGCTTCTATGGGAGGCATGATTGCACAGGTTTTTGCCTATAGGCATCCTTTGCGTATATGTAGTTTGATTTCTATTATGTCATCTACAGGTAATCCGAATAATCCTAAGATATCACAAGAAACATTGGAGATTGTTACAGCAACACCTCCAAATCAGCGTGGTGCATATATTGAGTATACTGTACACATGTGGAAGAAGCTTTGGAGCAAAGGATTTCCTTTTGAAGAAGAACGTGCAATACGGTATACTGAAGAAAGCTATGATCGCTGTTATTATCCGCAAGGAGCTGTACGCCAAAATGCAGCGCTGGTTGCCAATGGAGATAGGAGAAAATATCTTTCATTATTAAGAGTTCCAACACTGGTGATTCATGGGACAGCAGATCCATTGATTCCTGTTGAAGCAGGAAAAGATACAGCACGTACAATACCTAATGCTAAATTACTTTTGATTGAAGGAATGGGACATGATATGCCTAAGGGAACTTGGAAATGCATAGTCGAAGCTATTGTTAGTCTGGTGAGAGACACGTCTCATTCATGTTGGCGATAAAAACAGGGAGGAAATTATATGGAGGCTTATTTGGGAAAACTCGTTAAAGTTAAAGTGGATAGATCATTAGGATCTAAGCATCCTAAACATGATTTTATATACTCTTTAAATTATGGTTTTATCCCTAATACAATAGCAGGAGATGGAGAAGAAATCGATGTATACATTATTGGAGAATTTGAACCTTTAGAGACATATGAAGGGTATGTTGTAGCAATAATAAAGAGAATAAATGATGTTGAGGATAAATTAGTGGTTTGTAAAGAATTAAACAAATATAACAAAGATCAGATAAAAGCATTGGTAGAATTTCAAGAAAGATTTTTTAAATCTACAATAATAACTTGTTAGATACTAAAAATAAGAATATGGGTTATATCTATTTTATATTAAAATACTTTCTAAATTAGATTACATAATAAAAATTATGACACTCATAAAAAAAGTAAACTTGAACATATAATCCTACAATTAAATCAATTAATAGGTGAATTAAGGCATAGCTGCGTTCAGACTACACAAAAGCGGGTAGTGCTCGCAAAACGCGGAAAATATACGTTAAGACAGTTATTACCAAAAATATACTTTGTCAAAACATTCTGACTTAGAATTAATACCAAATAGTTCTAACTCAAAAAAGTATATAACATCAGCATAAAACATTGATATATCTAGGGTTTAATCATTAAATGATAAAACTCTTATTTTTTTACTCAAAACAAGTTAGTTAAAGTACAATTATAGTAGTGATAATACTAACTAAGCGAGGGATAAAAATGGCAAATGATAAAATGAAAAAAGGAAGTAAAACAGTAGATCCAATAAAAAGTAAAAGAGAAATTCAAGCAGTAAAAAATTATCTATCTGGAAAAATTTAAGAGATTATACTATATTTGTTGTAGGTATAAATTCAGCTCTAAGGGTAAGCGATATTGTAAAATTAAAATGGGAAGATATTTTTTATGAAATTGGAGAACTAAAAAAAGAAATTAGGCTAATTGAAAAAAAGACAAGCAAACAAAAGGTTTTTCCTATAAATCAATCTATGAAAAAAGCTCTTTTGGAGTATTTGGAGTATGCAGATAAGCCATCTGGTGATAAATATATCTTTAAATTAAGACAAGGAGGCAATAGCCCTTTAAGTGTAAAAATGGCTTGGAGGATATTTAAGGACATACAGGATAATGTAAAGTTGAGTACTCATATAGGGACCCATAGTATGAGAAAAACTTTTTGCTTTATGGCCTGGAAGCAGGGTGTACCAATTGAAACTCTTATGAAAATACTTAATCATGGATCACAGTCTGTGACAAAACGATATATTGGAATAACTCAAGAAGAAATAAATGATGTTTATTTAAACATTAATTTATAAGGGGTGAATTAAATGGCACGTGGTGGAGAGTTTTTAACTAGCAAAGAGCGAAAAGAATATATGAAGCTTCCCAATAATGCAAATTCATTTGAAACAGAAAAATTTTTTATGCTTTCAGATGAAGATATACAAGTTATAAATAAACATAGAAAAACTAGCAATAAATTAGGATTTGCAGTTCAGCTCTGTATAATTAGATATACAGGGTGGACTTTGATGGATTTTGAAAATATACCTTCTGAAATAATATTATATATTTCAGAACAATTAAAAATCAGTACTTTTGAATTTCAATCATACAATAAGCGACAACCTACAAGATACGAACATTTAGAAGAAATATTAAAACTATATGGGTATAGAAGATTTAAAACTAACGATAGAGAATATTTAGTTAATTATTTAATAGATAAAGCCTTAAAAAATAATAATCTAAAATATCTAATTATAGAAGCAATTAATGAACTTAAAAAATGTAAAGTTTTGCTGCCTTCTATAGTAACTATTGAAAATATTATTATTGAAGTTAGAAAGTATGTTGATAATGAAATTTTTGATTTAATATCTACATCAGTATCAAATGAACAAAAGATAAGTCTTGATATTTTGATAAATGTTCAAAGTACAGAGAAAAAAACTAAATTATCATGGCTTCGTGAAATATCAGGAAAGTCATCATCAAAAGCTTTCAATTCAGTTGCTGATAGAATTGAATATATTCGCAGTTTAAAGCTTGAAAATATTGATTTAAGCAGAATACATAACAATAGAATTGACGAATTATATAAATTAGGATCAAATTATGAAGCCTATGATTTTAAAAGATTTGATGACAAAAAAAGATATTCTATTCTTTCAATATATTTAGTTAACTTTTGCAGAAAACTTATAGATCAGGCTATTGAAATCCATGACATTCAGATAAAAAATATGCAATCCTTCGGTAAAAAAGAGTAGGAAAATCTTATGAAGAAAAATGGAAAGATAGCAAATATAGGTCTAATTAATTATGTAGATCTTGGTAAGATAATAATTAAAGCTAAAGAAGAAGGTAAGACAGCAGTTGATTTTAAGGCAATTGAAGATATTATGCCTTGGGATGAATTCGTAAGCTCAATAAATGAAACATCTGAAATTACTAGACCTAAAGAATATAATTCTTTGGACTTAATAGCTGAAAAATATAGCACACTCAGAAAATATACCCCTAGATTACTGAAAATTCTTGAGTTTAAAGCTTCAAAAAAAGGTGAACCTGTATTAAAAGCAATGGAAACTATAAAAGAACTTAATGCAAATACTAAAAGAAAGGTACCCAAAGGTGCTCCCTTAGATTTTGTAACTAATCAATGGGAAAAATACGTATATGATCAAGAAGGTAATATAGATAAGAAATATTATGAATTAGCAGTATTCACTGAACTTAAAAATGCAGTTCGTTCTGGTGATATATCAATTGTTGGAAGCAAGCAACATAAACCCTTTGAAGAATATTTGATAACAGATTCTGAATGGGAAAAGTACAAAGCTGAAAATACTGATTTTAAAGTATCTTTGGATGCTGAAGAATATTTAAAAGCTAGATTGGATTTATTAAATAATAAATTAAAATATGTGTCTGATAATATAAAAAAATTGAAAGGTGTATCTATAGAAGATAACAAATTTGTATTATCAAGATTAGAAAAAGCAGTTCCTGATGAGGCAAAAGAGTTAGCTACTAAGCTTTACAGCTTAATACCTAGGGTAAATTTATCAGATATAATAATAGATATTTCTAAATTTACAGCTTTTGATAATAACCTAATCCATGCTTCAACTAACAAGGAACCAAAAGATAATGAAAGATCATGTATAACAGCTTCACTTATGGCTCTTGGTACAAATATAGGACTTAAGAAAATGGAACAAGCAGTAAAAGGAATAAGCTACAAACAGATGAGTAATGTAGTTAATTGGAGAATGAGTGATGATAATATGGAAAAAGCTATGGCAGCTATCACAAATTATCATCATAGACAACCTTATGCTGTACATTGGGGTGATGGCAGCACTTCATCTTCTGATGGGGTAAGAGTTAAATCGGCAGTTGAAGCTTTAAATGCAAGTTATAATCCTCATTACGGACTAGAAAAAGGAGTGACAATGTATTCAGCTGTAAGTGATCAATATTCAAGATTTGGAGTAGGTATTATAAATACAAATTCAAGAGATGCAATTCATATAATTGATATACTTCTTAATCATAGAACAGAACTTGAAATTGAGGAGCATTACACAGATACGGCGGGTTATACGGATCAGGTATTTGGATTAACACATTTATTAGGATTCAGATTTGCTCCAAGACTTAGGGATATATCAGACTGTAAATTATATTGTATTGAAGGAAAAGAAGACTTTAGAAATATTCAATCAGTTATAAAAGGTAAGATAAATACTAAAATTATAAAAGAAAATTATGATGATATATTGAAACCTGTATCCTCAATAAAGGAAGGTAAAGTTTCTGGATCATTGATAATGGGCAAGCTAGGTTCCTATTCACGACAAAACAGCTTAGCTAAAGCATTAACTGAACTAGGAAAAATAGAAAAAACTATTTTTATCCTGGATTATTTATCAGACGAAGATTTCAGAAGAAAAATTCAGATAGGATTGAATAAAGGGGAGGCAATGAATGCACTGGCTAGAGCAATATTCTTTGGGAAATATGGAATGTTCCATGAAAAAGATATTCAAGGACAGTTACAGAGAGCTACTGCTTTAAGTATAATTATAAACTCCATAACTCTTTGGAATACCATGTACTTACCTAAAGCAGTTGAGAAACTTAAGGAAAAAGAAGGAGTTGACGAATCTCTTCTAAGACACGTTTCTCCACTTGGATGGGAACACATTAATTTTATTGGTCAGTATAACCTTGATGATAGTTCTGATTACAATTTAATAGATAATATGAGACCTTTGAGGGAGATATTGCAATAATTTATAAAAATTAGAATTATATTTACTATAGTGATATACTGATAAATAGGTCTTAGTTGTATTTAAGAACGAAGTAAAGATTATTGATAAATAACGTATATGAATTAGGGAAAGCGAAGATTGTGCTTTCTCTTTTTTTGTTGACATATAACTTAACAAAAAGTATAATAAGTTATACAAGTCTTACTAATAAAACAAATTATACTGAAAGGAATGATAATTTATGCCAATGCAGATACCAGAAGGAAAATTTATGTGTACGGTTAAAGTTGGAGAAAAGGGTCAGATTGTAATTCCAAAAGGAGCAAGGGATTTATTTGATATAAAACCAGGGGACATGCTACTTTTACTAGCAGATAAAGATCAGGGAATTGCTATTGTACAGAGTGATGGCTATCTACAGTTTGCAAAAGAAGTTTTTGTAGCACAGGAAAAACCGGAGGAAGCAAAATAACAGAGGAATTAAGAAAATCAAATAGAGGAGGAGTGCATATGGACGTATTATCAATACAAAATTTAAATAAGAGATATGAGAAATTTGTATTGAAGAATGTTTCATTTTCCCTGGAACAGGGGACAATTATGGGTTTTATCGGACGTAATGGGGCAGGTAAGACTACCACATTAAAAGCTTTGCTTAATTATGTTCACGCAGATAGTGGAACTATTAAATTTTTCGGGGAGGATTTTTCTGATAATGAGTTTTTAATCAAGCAGAAAGTTGGTTTTGTATCAGGGGGAGTCAATTATTATCCGAAGAAAAAATTAAAAACCATCACAGAAGTTACCAAAAGGTTTTATGAAAAATGGGATGAGGCGGCTTATCAATCATACTTAGGGCGTTTTCATCTAGATCCGGAGAAAAAGGCAGATGAGTTATCTGAAGGAATGAAAGTAAAATACCAACTCGCATTGGCCTTATCACATCATGCCCAATTATTGATTTTTGATGAACCGACCAGTGGACTTGATCCTGTTTCAAGAGATGACCTGCTTGATTTATTTATCACTTTGGTAGAAGAAGAACAGATAAGTATACTGTTTTCTACCCATATTACATCTGATTTGGAAAAATGTGCAAGATATGTTACATATATAAAAAATGGAGAGATTGTTGCAAGTACGGATAAGAAGTCATTTCTGGACGCTTACAAGATTGTAAAAGGAAGATCAGATCATCTCACTGAGGCAATCAGTAAAAAATTGATAAGCTTTAAAAAGCACGCGGATGGTTTTTGCGGACTGATTTTTACTGAAAATCTGCCAGTTGATGGAGATGTTGAAATTTTACCAGCTGATTTGGAATCCATAATGATTTACATTGAAAAGGAGTGACGACAGTGAAAGAGTTAATGTATAAAGAGTTTAAACTTTCGATGCATCCTATTGCATATATTTTCTTAAGTTTAAGTGCACTTTTATGTATTCCCAATTACCCGTATTATGTCACATTTTTTTACACCTGTTTGGGAATTTTCTTTGTATTCCAAGTAAACCGTGAAAATTGTGATGTATATTATATGATGGCATTGCCAATTCGGAAAAGGGATATCGTAAAGGCGAGATTTTATCTAGTGGTTTGTATTGAACTGGCACAGGTTATCGCCTGCATTCCATTTGCTTTTATCAGGGATAAATTCATTCTTATGAATAATCAGGTAGGGATTGAAGCAAATGTTGCATTCATAGGCTTATCATTTATCATGCTTGGCTTGTTCAATTTTATTTTTCTTACGCAATATTATAAGAGTGGTTATAAAATCGGAGTACCATTTTTCAAGTCAACCACTATGATGATTATTTATATCGTAATAGCAGAGGTAATGCTTCGTGTCATTCCTTATATGCGAGATTATTGTGATAGTGTAAGCATCGAAAAACAGATAAAGCAGATCCCAGTACTTTTTCTGGGCCTTATCCTATATACAGCAATAACCTTGCTGGCTTATAAAAAATCAGCTGACAGTTTTGATAAATTGGATCTTTGATAGTGAATCGTATTTTGTAAAATATTATAATTATTCTTAGCATAATGTGAAGTTGGGTTAATTCGCTATCTTCATATAGTGTGACTCAAATCCTACCTTTTTTATTTTTAAGGAATATGTTTAAAATATATTTTAGAATAGTTAAAATACTGATATATGTCTTAACGTATAAAATCCGCGTTTTGCGGTTACTACCCCTATAAGAGAAATTTAATATCAGGGGTACCGCCAACAACTCTACTTTACGTATGGTATATGCACTCAGGGAAAAGTAACTTGCATATCTTTGTTTTAAATATTTGCCCAAGCAAGAAAATTCATGGCCAAATATTTAAAATAGGAATACCAACTTTATTATTTCTTTAATTTGATTAATAATAAAATTTAATATTAAAATTATTACTTTATCTAAAGTATTAGGAATTCTTAACTAATATAACGCCATTGCTAATATTGGCTTAAGCATAAAAAAATAGAACAAAGTATAAATGTGCTTTGTTCTTACCACTAAATTATGGATGCAAAAGTAATCTATACATATTTTTGCAACTCAGCAAAGCGTCTTATCTACATTACGGATATCCAGAATATAACAGTGAAACAACAAGTTAGTGAATACCATTAAATATTATTGGATTTAATATTCCATAGCTGGATTCCATTTTTTGAAGAGAAGAGAAGCATTGTGACCTCCAAAGCCAAAACCGTTGGAAATCGCGAAGTTGCTATCATGTTTAATCGCTTTGTTGGGAACATAATCAAGGTCACATTCTTCATCAACATTTTTCAGATTGATTGTAGGAGGTATAATGCCGTATTCTAAAGCTTTCAGTGTAATAATGGCTTCAATACCACCAGCAGCTCCAAATAAATGTCCTGTCATTGACTTAGTTGCACTTATTTTGAGTTTCTTCACGTTTTCCTTAAATACGGCTTTTATTGCGTTGGTTTCAGATTTATCTCCACCTTTTGTTCCTGTGGCATGGGCGTTTATATAGTCAATCTGAGAGGCCGAAATATCCGCCATCTCCAGTGCCATCTCCATAGCCCGTGCCGCGCCATGGTAGTCTGGCGAAGTAATATGGTAAGCGTCTGTAGTAGAACCATATCCAATAATTTCACCCAATATTTTTGCTCCACGTCTTTTGGCATGTGTTAATTCTTCTAAGAATAGAATACCGGCACCTTCAGACATAACAAATCCATCTCGGAGTTTATCGAATGGACGGCTGGCCTCGGTTGGATTGGCATTATTAGTTGACATAGCTTTCATATTTGCGAAACCTGAAAACGCAAGCGTATTAATAGGGGCTTCTGAGCCACCTGCAATAATCGCATCTGTATATCCATGCCGTATACTTAAAAATGCTTCTCCGATAGCTTGATTAGCCGTTGCACACGCGGACACCGGAGAAAAACTCGGCCCTTTAAATCCAGTTTTTATTGCTATAACACCAGAAGCCATGTTGCTAATCATCATAGGAATCATGAATGGTGACACATGGCGTGTACCCTTCTCCAAATAAGCCTTATGGCTATTTAGTACTGTGCTAATACCTCCTATTCCAGAGCCAACATAAATACCAACACGACTTGTGTCAAAGTTACCTTCCTTAACATTTGCATTGTCAATAGCTTGCTTTGCTGCCGCAAATGCATATTGAGTGTATAAGTCATAGTGCCTTATTTCTCTTTTATCGAAATATTCATAGGGGTTAAAATCATTTATATATCCGGCAATGCGAGATGCAATATTCGAAAACGAGGGATCAGTTATTTCTCTTATTCCCGATATTCCATTGACAATGTTACTCCAAAAAGTATCCACATCATTACCGGAAGACGAAATAACACCATAACCTGTAATAACGACTCTCCTCATTCTAACACCTCCTCATACGATTTAATGATTCGAAAAATTGGTCCTGAATAGACTGCATCATGTTTGAAAACGCCGAATCCCCAAGTACCCGCCGATACTGCAACGCTCCTTTTACACTTAAGAGAGAAGTTTTAGCGAGTGCCTCGCTGTCTGCATCAGAAGCGTATTGCTTTACCAGCGACGACCATAATTTCATTTCGCTACTACTGATTTTCTCCAACATATTCTTCATACGATCTGGTAACTCCTCATAGTCAGCCTGTAAACTCGAAATAGGGCACATCTCAGTGGCGCCTATTGTGCTAATTCGGGAGCTAACAAAAAACCAAGGCCCATCTTGACCATTCATAATTTGATTTAGGCTTTTTTCATAATCTTGTACTAATCCCTTTTGCAACTTTTCACATACGGCAATGCCGAGATCCTCTTTCTTTTCAAAGTAATAATGAATTGCCGTCTTTGTTATATTCATCTCCTTAGAGATATTATCATAGCTTAATGCGAGGAATCCTTTTTTCTTAATCAAGGTTACAGCTAAAGAAATGATGTCATCTTTTTTGCTAGACATATAAGTACTCTCCTTTGATAAAGTAAACTTACTTACTAGTAAGTAAGTTTACTTTATCATACTCACATTTTTGTGTCAAGACAGTTTGGCTTAATTACTAAAATGTGCATTATTCTTAAAGAGAACAAATAATTAAAGTCGTATAATTGTAATAATGCAGTAAAAGGGTGAATTTAGCTGGATAAAATTGAGTGGTCTAGTTAATTTTATAGCATATAACAAATGCTATAATACAATCTAAAAAATAAAAATATGTATGGAGCTTTAGTAGCATATCAATATGGTAAAACAGCTATAGAGTTTAAAGAGACAGCATATTTTTACTTAACAGGGAGTGATCTATTTTGAAGAGTTTTATCAAGGCAGATTTAAAAAAGGCCATTTTTTTTAATTCATACAATGTTCCATTCACAATTATTTTTCCTGATTTCATAATTAAAAGGCATCACATAAATCTTCAGCAATGTTTAACATATGTGTACTTATAAGTAATGATTTTCCGTTTCTTTTTAAGTTTAACAAAATTTCTCTTAGATCTTAGGATCTAATCTTATAATTGGAGTAATACCAGCAGACGTGTCATGTACTGAAAAGCATATGCCATACTGAGGAAATATATTTATGCTTGTCCTGAAATAATATAAGTATCTATTGGAATTCTTTCATTCATATCTAAGTCAAAATTTCCATATGGATTTACATGATTATAGATTAATGGAGTCAAAGCTTTTAAATTTTAAGGTAACATCACATCTTACCATTTCCTTCTAGGTAATATTTGCTGTATCATCAATGTATTTACATATACCAAGCAATCTTGTAGCAGGTGAATACTTAACAGGGAAAGTTCTTGATATTCAATTTGTTTGCTGATATTTTACCACATTAATTATATACATATTTTACACACAACTGTATATATGCTTCTATATCCCATGGGAGGTATTTTGTGTTTTTTATAGAATAAGTTAAGGTAGAGAATGTAGTACGACATTGATTTTCTTTATAGGATGATACCCAGCTACTAGCAGAAAAATTAAAGGATGTATGGCATGAAATCAAGTAAATTATCAATTATTAAATACTATTTATATACATTTGGTGTACAAATGAGATTAACAAGGATCGTAAACATATTATATCTTGTTCAGTGTGTGCATATTAGCATTGTTCAGTTCACATTACTGCAATCTATTTTTTCTATTACCCAGTTTGTAATGGAAGTACCGTCTGGAATGTTGGGAGATTTTTTTAAAAAGAAGAACATTACAACTTACGGATTGATATTGTCTGCTACTGCACAACTTCTTATATGTTCGAGACTTGTCGTAAATGCAGAGAATCCATTTGTCATATTAGCATTTGCTTTTGCAATTGAAGGTATAGGACGAGCACTAATAAGTGGAGCAGATGATGCGTTATTTTATGAAAATATTAGAGCAGATGGATACGCAGCTGAGTATGACAAAATTAGAGGAAGATATCAATTGATATCTTCAATTTCTGTTGGAATTGTAACTAGCCTAGGAACAATATTATATACAATAAATAACTCTATACCATATATTGGACAATGCATAATGACAATAATTTCAATAGGTTCCATTATGACAGTCAAAGAACATAATGTTAAGAAGACTTTGCGAAAAAATGAAAATGGAAAAAATTCAATAAAGGTCTTTTTAACAAGTATTTTACAAGTGAGAAACAGTCCTCATATAGTGTTTATGATGTGTTTAGTTTGTCTTACGTTTGGTGTGATCAATACCGTATTTGGAATTATGCCAGATTATATAAGTGAAATAGGATTTTCAAATACTCAAACAGGTACCGTTTTTATGCTGTTGAGTTTTATAGGAGGAATTGTTGCGACGCAGGCATATAGAATTTCTAATAAAAGATATGGGCAACTTGTATTAGTCACCGTTCTATGTATGAGTAGTGGAGTCTCCCTCGTTGGGCTGAGAGGAAATAAGGAAATGATATTCATCGGATTAGCATTACTCTATGTAATAATAGATGTTTTAGATCCAATTGCGATGAAGTCATTTAATGCTTATGTTGATGATAGCATAAGATCAACCTTTTTATCCATGGTATCTTTTATGGTATCGACATCCACAATGATTTTATATCCAATTGCAGGAATTATAGTGGAGGCTTTCGGAATGCTTACATTGTTAATAGCAATTAGTGCAGTGGTAATTCCTCTTTTGGGTGTATCCTGCATAATTTATAAAAAGTATTCGGTAAATTGAATGCTTAAGTATGTGTATAGTGTAGATGAGTTGTTATACTTGTAGGAATATCGAGATGAGTGGAAATATTCCTGTACTTGTTTAAGGAAGCAGATAATGTAAATTTAATAAAAAATAGATATTATAATCTACTAGGTCGAGCTGTTACAACTTTATTGTACCACATCGGAGGTGTCTATTATGAAAAAAGAAAAAAAGTTAATGATAGCCTTATGTGTCATTCCATTAGTTGTACTTGCGTTAATAGTGTTAGTTTTACCAGATCAAATACCATTACATTTCAATTATAAAGGTGATGCTAATAGATATGGAAGTAAATATTTTATTTTTGCATTAACACCATTGCCATATTTGATATACATTACAAGAATAAGAAAGAAATAAGCATGATGTCTTGAAAAATTTATATTATGGGTTTACTATAATACTATGACTACCATCAGGACGTGGAGAACCAAATTCTAGTTTTACAACTTTTACAGAAACAGCCTTTTTCCATGCCTCTATACCGTCTTTATCGTTAGGCTTAGAAGGATATCCATGTTCAATCAATTCTTTATCTGTTGCAGTTAGTGGATTAAACGAATTGCTTTTAATATGAACTTTATTTGAATTTTTTGCTATATTAGTGTCTGATGCTTTTAATATAGCATGAGTATTTTTATAAACAGCCATAGTAGTAACTAAAAAAGCTATAATAGTAAAAGATCCAAAAAAAATTTTTTTATTCATTATATTCATCTCCATTAATATCGATATACATTTTATAGTCAAGCAAAATCACCCATCAAAGGAAACTATTTATAGTTATGTATAATATAATTATAATGCAAAGATACATTTAAAGCAAAATAAGGTTGAAGTCTTATATTTACTCCCCAACCTTAATAAATTAAAATTTATTTTTCTAAAGTTTACACAAAATTATTTACAGAATTTTCATCCATCCTGTTTTTCATGAAAGCATCAAGAAATGGTATGTTTTTATAATAAGACAATATCAGTGCCATTACATGCTCGAATTAATATCCTGACGTGGCCTTAGTTAGTAAACAATATAGGAATATTCCGAACCTAAAAAATGTAATTACCTATTATGTTCATTTGGTACCATTGTTTTTATTTTTAACCGCAATAATTTGAATACGTCTGTAATCTGCTACCCATTGGTTGTTTTTCCATATGCTATTTTTGCAAAGTTTTTCTGTTTCAAATAATATTTGCTCCTTTTGTTCATCTGAAAATTCTAGTAAATCACTTGCAAAGAATTGACAAATCCAGTTACGTAGTCCTTTTTCACCATCAGCAAGTGGTGTTGGTCTATCATATTCAATGATATGTTTTACTTCAAAACCAGCTTGATCTAATAATAACTTATATTCTTCCTTTGAAGGAAAAAAGAATGGTGAACAATAAGAATATCCCTTTTGTTCTATTACCTTTTCAAAAGCAGTTTGTATTTGACTTATATTATTTTGTGCTCCAAATTCACAAATCAATGTCCCATTATCTTTTAAACAAGTATAAATAGAATGCAACAATTTTTCTTGATTTGATATCCAATGAAAAACCGCATTAGAAAAAACAGTATCAAACTCATTTTTAAAAGACAAATTTGTTGCATCCTTCACTTGAAAGATTAAGTTAGGATAATTAGTTTTTGCCTTATCAATCATATTTTTTGATAAATCTGTTCCAATAACAGTTGCACCGTTTTTTGCCAGCTCATTTGTTAATACCCCTGTACCACATCCTAAATCCAAAATTTTTTGATCTTTTCCCACATTTACAAAATTAATCATAGACTTACCGTATTCTGCTACAAAAGAATGTTTATGATCATATAGATTACTATTCCATTTCATTTTTTTGCTACCTCCATAAATTGTTTTATTATATTATCACATAAAACTTTTATGAAGAATGTAAACTATGATACAATTAAAAAATAATTACTAAATGGGGGTGTTTTTTCTTGAATACATGGGATTTGTTTTTACTCCATAAAATAGGTATTCCTACTAGATTGTTTGAAACTTTTAAGACAAGACCTGCACAGATGTTTAAAGATAATCAAATAATTTATCGTCAAGGAGAAATTGCTAAAAATTTTTATTACCTAAAAGAAGGAAGAGTTCAAGTTTTTGTAAATTCCACAGATGGCTTAGAAAAAATTTTGGCAATTTATAAAAAGGGAGAAATTTTTGGAGAAGCTTCTTTTTTTGATGGCTTTCCAAGAATGTCATCGGCAAAAACTTTTTCAGATTCGGAAATCATCAATATTAATAAATCTGACATTATGTTATATTTTCAAAAAGAGCCACTTCTTGCTTTGAATTTCATAGAGCTTCTATCGAAAAAGGTAAGAATGTTATCAAATGAAATTGACAGTATTTCATTTTTACCAGCAGAAAAAAGAATTGCCCAATACCTACTAAATGTGAGTCTATCTAATAATTGCTCTATTAATTGTACACATGAGGATATTGGAAAGGCTGTAGGTGTAAGTAGAGTTACGGTAAGCAGAACTTTAAACAAATTCTCTCAATATCAATGGATTAATACTAAATATAAAAAAATTCTCATATTAAACAAAAATGCTCTTTTGAAGTTTTTAGAAACATAATCTATTAATTATAAAGAAAAATAGAGATTCTATAAATGGTCTCCATATTATACGATTATGACGCATAAAATTACAACTGCGTATTAATTATAACTTTAAAATATAACTATGATACCTTGATTTTACTAATTTCTTCTATAACCTTGTATAGAGTAGGTTTACCTATATTAAACATACTGCACAGATTTTTTACTGTTGTTTTTTTCTGCTGATATAATTCATATATTGCTTTCTTTTTATTATCATCGAGTTTTGGTTTTCTGTCACCTTTTCTACCACGCGCTCTTGCTGCAGCAAGACCTTCTTTTGTTCTTTGGCTTATTAGATCTCTTTCAAATTGACTTATTCCAGCCATAAAAGTAAACATTAATTTCCCTCAATATGGTATATGCTTTTCAGTACATGACACGTCCGCCGGTATTACCCCTTTTTACACTAATCGTTGCCATGTTACTAATAGAACAACATGTGAATTTTATAGAACAATTTACAATAAAAAAATATACTGAATGATAAAATCATACTCAATTCAACCCTTTTCTTTTGTATACTTATGTACAGAAATAATATCCTATATAGAGAAAATTATGGAGTTTTTTATTGTTCTTTTATAGATTTCTTCTTATTAAATTGAATATTGAAAGGATTTTTATTTGTGGCTTCTCTTAATCTATCATCCGTAACATGCGTATATATTTGCGTTGTTGAAACATTACTATGTCCTAGTAACTGCTGCAAACTAATAATGTCTGTTCCTGCTTGATACATTGTTGTAGCAAATGTGTGACGTAATTTGTGGGGAGTGAGTTTATTTATATTAAGCTTTGAATCTTCATTTATTTTTTTTACTAGGTTTTCGATAGTTCGCACACTTATTCGAGTTCCTTTTTGAGATATAAATAAAGCTTGTTGGCATTTTATATTTTTCTGTAGTGAACGTTCCTTCTCTATGTATTTATTAATTGCATCTATACACATATCATTTAAATAAACAGTACGCTCTTTATCTCCCTTTCCGATTATTGATATCATATCGTTTTTTATAGAATTAATATTTATATTACATAACTCAGATACTCTCATACCGCAATTTAAAAACAAGGTGACTATACAGGTATTTCTATAGTAATGTTTGTTCATTTTTATTCCAGACAAAAATGTGTTGGCTTGTCCTATAGTTAGATAAACAGGATTACGTTTTGGAAGCTTAGGTTTTTCCAGCTCCTGCGCTGGGTTGTAATCTAATATCTTTTTTTTCGTAGTAAGATAATTAAAAAATGAGCGTATAGCAGCAACTTTTCTTGCACGGGAATATGCTCCGTTTCGTCTTTCATCTTCACAGTATTCTAAAAAAATATATAAATCTTCAAGAGATATGGCTTTTATAAAATCATTATCAATATCTGAGATATCCACATTCTCTATACCATTCGTATTAATATCATATTTTATAACTTTAATATATTTTAACATAAGAATTAAATCATTCTTGTATTCATTTCGAGTTCTTTTGGATTTTCCCTTAATATTAGTCATGTAAATAAGAAACCCAGTTAAGGTCATAGGCATTTTATTCAATTAAATCACCTCAATCTTCGGTATTTGGAATAACAGCTAAACTAATAACTATCATACACTATATAATACCATAAAATGACGACAAATTTATGTTTGTCGTTATTTTTATATTTTAGATATGATTATTTTTTAATACACATATTAAAACGTCTTTATTTTAAAAAAATTATTTATACTTTTTTTAAAATATACAAATACCAGCTTGAATTAATTCTAGAAGATTTTTTTTTGACAGAATTAATATAGTACTAATTATAATAAATTATATAACAAAAATTAAAAAGCAGTTGACAAAATGGACAGAATGGTCTAATATTAAATTAAAGAAATTGATAAAGGGAGAATATAAAATGGCAAAGACAACCAAGGGAGAAGAATCAAAAATAAAACTAATAGAATGTGCTGCGAAATTATTTTTACAAAAAGGATATAATGGTACAGGTATTAATGATATTCTATCAGGGACAGGGTTGCCAAAGGGGTCATTTTACTTTCACTTTGCAAGTAAAAAAGATTTAGCCATTAGTGTTTCAGAGTATTTTGAAAAAAAACTTTTAGGATGGATAAAAATAAATTCAAAAGATAAGAAGTGGGATGAATTTATAATATCCTTAGTAGGAGAAATGATTAAGGGAGCAGAAAAAGGAAAACATTATGGTTGCCCTTTTGCAGTATTGGGATTAGAAATAGCTTTCTTGGATTCCGATATTTCAAAATGTTATTATAAATCTATAAAAGAATTAATAGATTTATTTGCTTCAATTTTTGAACACTCTGGAGTACCTAAAGATAATATATATATACTAGCAAATCGTGCTTTTGCAATATATGAAGGATATTTAGTGTACTATAGAATTGGTAAGGATATAAATACTCTAAAAACCATGCAAGAAGATCTTATAAAAATGTATGAGGATTTCAAGGAGGTGAAATAGTTAAAGGGAGGCTAAGAAGTTATATAAAAAAATGTACATAACTTTAATCGAAATAAACAAACCAGTCTATTCTATAAAATTATTATTTAGGAGGAGTAAAACATGAGAGATGTAGTAATAGTAAGTGCTGTAAGAACTGCAATAGGAGCATATGGAAAAACATTAAAGGATGTACCTGCAACAGAGTTAGGAGCTATAGTAATAAAGGAAGCTGTAAGAAGAGCTAATATAAATCCAAATGAGATTAATGAAGTTATTTTTGGAAATGTACTTCAAGCTGGATTAGGCCAAAACCCAGCAAGACAAGCAGCAGTAAAAGCAGGATTACCTTTAGAAACACCTGCGTTTACAATCAATAAGGTTTGTGGTTCAGGTTTAAGATCTATAAGTTTAGCAGCTCAAATTATAAAAGCTGGAGATGCTGATACCATTGTAGTAGGTGGTATGGAAAATATGTCTAGATCACCATATTTGATTAACAATCAGAGATGGGGTCAAAGAATGGGAGATAGTGAATTAGTTGATGAAATGATAAAGGATGGTTTGTGGGATGCATTTAATGGATATCATATGGGAGTAACTGCAGAAAATATTGCAGAACAATGGAATATAACAAGAGAAGAGCAAGATGAATTTTCACTTATGTCACAACAAAAAGCTGAAAAAGCCATTAAAAATGGAGAATTTAAGGATGAAATAGTTCCTGTATTAATAAAGACTAAAAAAGGTGAAATAGTCTTTGATCAAGATGAATTTCCTAGATTCGGAAACACTATTGAAGCATTAAGAAAACTTAAACCTATTTTCAAGGAAAATGGTACTGTTACAGCAGGTAATGCATCCGGATTAAATGATGGAGCTGCAGCACTAGTAATAATGAGCGCTGATAAAGCTAACGCTCTCGGAATAAAACCACTTGCTAAGATTACTTCTT
Organism: Clostridium acetobutylicum ATCC 824; assembly: GCF_000008765.1. Taxonomy (NCBI): domain Bacteria; kingdom Bacillati; phylum Bacillota; class Clostridia; order Eubacteriales; family Clostridiaceae; genus Clostridium; species Clostridium acetobutylicum. The sequence goes on along the minus strand of NC_001988.2, from coordinate 82,386 downwards.
ACGGATCATATGGGGTAGATCCATCAATAATGGGATATGGAGCTTTTTATGCAACTAAAGCTGCCTTAGATAAAATTAATTTAAAACCTGAAGACTTAGATTTAATTGAAGCTAACGAGGCATATGCTTCTCAAAGTATAGCAGTAACTAGAGATTTAAATTTAGATATGAGTAAAGTTAATGTTAATGGTGGAGCTATAGCACTTGGACATCCAATAGGTGCATCTGGTGCACGTATTTTAGTAACATTACTATACGCTATGCAAAAAAGAGATTCAAAAAAAGGTCTTGCTACTCTATGTATTGGTGGAGGTCAGGGAACAGCTCTCGTAGTTGAAAGAGACTAAATAGTTATATATAACTAAGTTATTAAGGAGGTTCAATATGGATACAATTGCGGAAAGTATTCAAAAGAAAGCTTATGAACTAGGCTATGAAAAGTGTGGTATTATTCCAATTAATTTAATAGATGAATATGCTGATAAGTTTAATGAACGCATGGAAAAAATCCCAAAATCAAAAATGTTCTACAAGAGTCAAGAGCGTTTAATTAAACCTAAGGAGATATACCCGTGGGCAAAATCTGTGGTAGTACTTACGTCAGTATACGGAAAATACAAGGTTCCTCAAGAATTAAATGGACACATAGCTAAAGCATATTTATTTGATACCCGTGTGGATAAAAATACAAAAGAATATCAAAATAATCGTGCACTAGAAGAGTACATGCAAGAACTTGGCTTAAAGGTAGAGACAAATCAGAAGTTCGGAGTGGTTGGCATGCGCTGGGCCGCTCTACAAGCTGGAGTTGGCATTATTCGTAGAAATAATTTTCTATACACAGAATCTGGTTCTTGGGTACATCTTGAAGCTTGGGTAACTGATAGGAAAATGGAGCTAAAGGAAACAAACAACGTTAAAAAGTGTCCGAAATCATGTAATCGCTGCATAATGTCGTGTCCTACTAAGTCCCTTTCTGAGCCCTATACAATGTCACCAACAGAATGTGTTTCATTTTTAACAACTTTTGGTGGACGTAATTTACCAGAGGAACCTCTAAGAAAAAAATTTGGAGACTGTATTTATGGTTGTGATATTTGCCAAGATGCATGTCCAATGAATAAAGGAAAATGGAAGGATGAGGAGGAATTTCCTGGCCTCGCAGAATTAGCTCCTTCATTAACTCCAGAAAATATTTTAAATATGGATGAAGATTTTTATCGCGAAAAGGTACAACCTAAATTTTTCTACCTATCGCCGGAAGATCTTTGGAAATGGAAAATAGATGCATTGTGTTATATAGGTAATAACTATAGTGAAAGTTATAAACCATTACTTGTAAATGCTTGTAATAATGCAAACAATAAAATAAGTGAAATGGCTAACTTGATTTGCAGTGAACTCTCTCTTCAATAATAATCTATTGATAAAAAAACTTATCTATCCGCAAAATATAGATAAGTTTTTAGCTATTTTAAAGGCTGCAATAGATAATATAAAATACTAAAATTCCTAACTAATCTTTAGGATTTAAAACTATTTTGTAGTTTACAGCTTCCTTATATTGTTTGTCCGTTATGTAGTCATTTTCCTTCATCTTTTCCAGTATTAAATTTCTTCTCTGTAAAGTATTATTCAAATGTACCAAGGGATTATAATACTCTGGATCATTAGGAATAGCTGCTAATAAACATATTTGAGAAAGATTTAATTTGCTGCATTCTGTGCTGAAATATTTTTCAGAAGCTGCCTCAATACCATATGCACCATTGCTAAAATTAATATTATTTATATAGAATTCCAGTATTTGATCTTTTGTGAATTTCTCTTCAAGATCACTAGCAATAAACATTTCTTCTAATTTTCTTTTGTAATTCTTATTAAAATTTAAAAACACATTTCTTGATAACTGTTGAGTTATAGTACTTCCACCCTGAGTTATTTTACCTCCATCTGTAAAGAACGAATAAACAGCTCTAAAAACAGCTTCTACACTTATACCTCCATGCTTATAAAAATTCCTATCTTCAACAGCAATAAAAGCATTTTTTACTTCTTCAGGAATTTCATTTGATTTTAGATATATTAATTTACCGTTATTCAAATCCATAGATTTATTCTTAAAAGTAATCTCTGAACAATTATTTACTTTTAATGCTGCACTATTATGTAGAGCCTTAACAGTCGGAGCATATTTTAGATAAACAATTCCACCAAAAACAGCAGCAAATACTAAGATATATAGAAATAAACGTTTTATTATATTTATTTTTTTGCTTCTTTTCTCTAGCATTTTATATTCCTTTCAATATAGCAATACAATTTAATATTAAATTTAGTATACCTTATTTTCTTAAACTTTTCTCCTTTTTTAGTATAAAAGCTATAAACCTTATTAAAATTGCGTAAATTAATTTAAGTTTTGTGGAATAATAAGCTCTAGTACTTTATTAATTAGTGTAAAAGGAGAATTTAAATATATGGAAGACCCTTTAATCAATACAGTTTTTAGAAGTGTAATTGTTTACCTTATAGCAATGTTTCTAACTAGGCTAATGGGAAGAAAACTTATATCTCAAATGACATTTTTTGATTTTGTTATGGGAGTTTCAATGGGTTCAATAATCACAGATTCTATTGTTGGCCAGAAATTCACATCCATATCTTCTGTAACTGCACTTACTGTTTTATCTATTTTAGTAATTATAACTGGCTATATACATATTAAAAGTCTTAAATTAAGAGAAATAATCAATTCCAAGCCAATTATTTTGGTCGATAATGGAAATATAGTTGAAGAAAATATGAAGGAGAGTAGAATTACAATTAATGAATTATTAATGAAATTAAGGGAAAAAAACATATTTAATATGGCCGATGTAGAATTTGCAATAATAGAAATCGACGGTCAACTGTCAGTATTACCAAAGGCAAGCCAAAAACCACTAACTCCTAGTAATATGAATATCAATGTTACTAGTACAGGACTTACGCAAGATATAATAATTGACGGAAATATATTAGATGAAAATTTATATAAGGCAGGTCTAGATATAGATTGGCTACTTTCACAGCTAAACAGCCAAAATATAAAAAATGAATCCGAGGTATTTTATGCAGGAATAGACAACACAAAAAAATTATATGTATCAAAAAAAGCAAGAAAGAACACAAAATATTAAGTCATCAATAAAATTAATTACCACTTCATAAAGTTAGAGAATGTAATACATATACATTCTCCTCTGATCTATACTAAATGCTCCCGCTGTATTTAAAAAAGCTAACTATCACATTACTTTTTCTAATATATAGTTGAAATATGATGTTTTATAAGTAATTATGCTAACCTTAGCTTCCATTCCATTTTTTACTTTTACAGCTTCTCCATTTTTACTTTTAAGAACGTTACTATGAAGAATACAAGAAGCTGTATAATATTTTCTGCCGCTATTTTGATCAACTGTTACATCATGACTTACGCGACTTATTGTAGACTTTAACACACCATACTCGTTTCTTGGTAAAGATACTATTTCAATCTGAACTTTGTTATTTTCATTTATGCTTCCTATACTAGTATTTTCAATATATATATTACAGACATTGTTCTTAGTATCTATTTCACCAGAAGCATTTACTGTAACATATTTTTCTGCAGATAAGGACCATATTACTATACAAACTAAAATAGCTATTATTATATAAATAATATATTTTAAAAACTTATATGAACATGAAGCTAAATAGCCATTCATAAAACTTTTAGCATCTGTTAAATCTTCCAAGTCTTCAATTTTATATCTCACTTTAGCTTCCTCCTATATACAATTAGATACTATTTTCTGTTCTTCATCATCTAATGTTTGTTCAGTCCATAACCTATAATAATATCCGCCTTTATCTAATAATTCTCTATGGCTGCCTTCTTCAATTATCCTACCTTTGTCCATAACATAAATCTTTTGACACTTTTTAATAGTACTTAATCTATGTGCTATAACTATAGTAGTTACATTCTCTGTGCATTCCTCTAAAGTTCTTTGTATAGCCCTTTCAGTTATAGAATCAAGATTGGAGGTTGCCTCATCCATTATTAATATTTCAGGTTTCTTTAATAGTGCTCTTGCTATAGATAATCGCTGTCTCTGCCCCCCTGAAAGATTAGAGCCCTTTTCCTCTAAAGGAGTTTTATATTTTAAGGGTAAGCTTTCTATATATTCATGTATATGAGCTTTTTTGCAAGCATCAACCATTTTTTCATAAGTTACATCATCACCTACAAACTCTAAATTTTCTTTTATAGTTCCCGAAAAGAAAAAAGAATCCTGTGAAATATAGCTTATCTTACTCCTTAGAGTTTCTTTATCTATGTCATCTATGTAATAATTATTCAATATTATTTTTCCCTGATCTATTTTATAAAACCCCATTAAAAGTTTAGCAATCGTTGTTTTTCCTGAGCCACTTTCTCCTACCAACGCAATCTTTTCTCCATTGTGTATACTAATATTTATATCATTTAAAACATTATCCCTCATACCATATGCAAAGCTTACATTTTCTAAAGATATACAACCAGCAAGAGTTTCAGGCTTTATACTTTCATCATCAGATTTTTCTAATTCCAAATCTAATATCTCCCCTAATCTATCACTAGCAACTATTGCTTCCTGAAGCTGTGGCTGCAAGTTTATTAATCTTCCTATAGGCTGAATAAAATAAGCAAGAAGTGCATTAAAGCTTATAAGTTCTCCAATGGTAACTTCTCCTTTTAAAACAAGACTACCTCCAAACCACAATAAACATATGCCAAAGCCCCCACTTATAGTGTCCATTAATGTTCCTTGTACATTGTAAGTATATCCATGTTTAAAATAACTTTTCATAAACTTTAAAAACTTATTTTCTGTTTTCAGCCTTACTAATCCTTCACCATTAAAAGCCTTAACAGTTTCTATACCTTCCAAGGATTCAACTAAATATGAAGTTAGTGAAGCATTATCCTCCATAACCCTTCTATTAACTTTTTTTAGTTTATTCTTAAATCCAAACACTAATATTAGATATAAAACTATAGGAACAAAACAAGTAAAAAACAATTTCAAATTTTGAAGATATAAAATAGCTCCGCCTACAACTGCCATTAAAACATCAATCATTAAAGTTAATGTAACTGATGAAATAGCATTTCTTATTTTATCTCCATCATTAAATCTTGAAATAATTTCTCCTACTTTCCTTGTACCAAAAAAGTTCATAGGAAGTTTTACAACATGATTATAATATCCAAGCAGCAATGGAACATCTATGTTTTGAGCCATATACAATAACAACGTTTTCCTAAAAAATTCAGTTACTATCTTAAAAAGTAATAATATAAGCATAGCTATAGATATTGAATGCAAGCTAGCTTTAAGATTATTAGGTAATATATCATCTATTAAAAATTCATAATAAAATGAACCTGCTATACCTAAAATTGTAACCAATATAGATGCTATAAATATATTCAATAAAAGACCTTTTTGAACCTTAACAAGTCCCCAGAATCTTTGAAAAATTCCTTTAGTCTCATCACCTTTTTCAAACTTAGCTGTAGGCGTAAGAAAAATTAATACATCACTCCATATTTTAAAAAACTCATCAGGCTTATATTTAATCATCCCTCTGCCAGGATCAGCTATTAATATATATTTCTTTGTGATTTTATGTACTACAACAAAATGAAGCAACACATCATCTATAATAACATGTGCTATTAATGGAGTTGGGAGATTATTAAATATTTCTTCCTTTTTAGATGTTCTTACCGCTTTTGTACTAAATCCTAATTTTTGAGCAGCTTGTACAATTCCATAAACTGATGTCCCCTCTAAATCTGTTCCTGCAGCTTCTCTTATTTTTGATATTGGAAGTTTTAATCCATATTGTTTAGATATTGTTGCTAAACACGCAGGACCACAATCTTGTATATCATGTTGTTTTACGCAATAATATTTTTTCAGTATACTCATAGCCTCACCTTTTTTATTTTTCATAATAATTAATAGCTTATTTTATTGAACTTTTTGTAAGAAAAGCTGATTCCAAAATGAAATCAGCTCTCAATTCATAACAATTAAAATAGCAATATTAAATTGTTATGTATTATAATCTTACTTTTAAACTTCATATACGTTAGCTACACAATTTGGATAGTTTTCGTCTACCCAATCTCTTGCTGCAGAATCTGTACTAAAATATGCTGTTGCATAAACATTACCAGATGGATCATAAACGACAGCCTTCCATCTTCCCCCAAGAATTTGTTTTTGTTCTTCAATTGATAAATTTAACATATTAACATCCTCCCTTTATTTTGAAATCGGTAATTTCTACCATACTTATATTCTACATGTATATTTTTTACTTTTCAAGTACTTTTTTGTACATTTTACATTTATTATACTTTTGTAACATTATTTGATAATTATTGTGAATTCATAAATAAGCACACCTGTGCACTTGCCATTATAGTATACATACTAGCCTAAGAACATGAATTCATTAACTATCACTTTTAGACAATCAATTTAAAAAAAGATGAAATTTTATGGAATGAATTGTGTACCCAGGATTCAACAAAAAATTTTCTAAATGGTATTATAATATTTTTCAAAGATAGTTTATAAGCAATTTTTACTTTTATATATGTAATAATATTATTTAACATTTTATATTGATTATTATGCACGTGCATAAATATTTGGTATTATCATTGAAACATATGCATATTGAAGTTTTACGCTTATAATTTTAAACTTATAACTATGATCATAATTAATGTAATAATATTATTATAAAAATAGTAAAAATATTTTTTTAATGCAAAATTATAAATTTATATGTGTTTATAAAATGAAAAGATCTATAAACAATAAAACACTAATTTTAAGGGGGAATATTTATGTTAAAAAGAAAATTAATATTAGGTCTAGCTACTACTTTGTTATTTATGCAAACTGCTACAATAACAAATGTTACAGCGCTAGCATCTTCAAATGCAAGTTTAAACATTTCTAAGTCTGTACAAATAAAATCGACAACTAACAATTCATCAGCAACTGCACTTCCAACAATGCCACCTGCTGGATATGACAAACATGGTAATTACCCATCAGGTAAGGTTCAAGATGTCAACTATTATTCATCAGTAACTAAGAGCACGAGAAAGATGGTAGTCTACACACCACCAGGATATAATTCAAAAACAAAGTATCCTGTTATCTATGCAATTCATGGCATAAATTCTTGGCCTTCAACTATTTTCGACAGCTGGTGCGTCGATTCAAGTACTCTAGCTGATAATCTTATCGGTCAGGGAAAAATTCAACCTGTAATAATAGTAGCAATGGATAACAACAACGTTGATTCTCATCAGGAATTGTTTAATGTTGTCATGCCATACGTGGAATCACATTATCCAATTATTGCTGATGCTGATCATCGTGGACTTTACGGCTATTCCATGGGTGGTGGGGTAACCTTCGCTGAAGGTATTGGACATTTAGATACCTTCCACCACATTTGTCCATCTTCTGCTACACCATTTAATCATCCTTCAGATGAGAATATGTTCCCAAATAACGGTGCTGAAGCAAAGAAGAAACTTAAGACATTGCTCCTTTCCTGCGGAACTTCTGATTGGGATGGCTTTTATCCTCCAAACTTAGCTACACACAACTTCTGCGTTAAGAATGGCATTCCTCATTACTGGTTGTCAGTTCAAGGTGGCGGCCACGATGGTAGTGTTTGGAGACCTGCTATGTGGAATTTTCTTCAGCTAGCATTTCCAGCAAATCAAGCTCCTACTACTAATGTAGGAAGTACTGTAACATTAAATAATGGATGGTATTATCTTAAAAATGTTAATGCTCAAAAATATCTTCAAGTAACAGATAATATAGGAAAAGCTGGTCAAAATGTTGAACTTCGTACAGGTTCAAAATCTAACGGACAAAAATGGTATTTAACAAATGTAGGAGATGGATATGTTACATTAAAGAGTGCATTAGGTGATTATATGCTTGACGTAAGCTATGGTGAGGATAAGGATGGAAGCAACATTCAAATCTTTAATGCATATGGCGGAGATGCTCAAAGATTTTCTGTAAAAGCTTCTTCAACAAACGGGTTATATGCTATTGCAACCAAGAGCAGTAATGGAACTAAGGTATTGGATGATTTTAATTTGGGAACTTCTGATGGTACAAATGTATGTCAGTGGTCTTATTCAGGAAATAAAAATCAACTATGGTCATTTGAATCAGCAAATTAATTGTAATGTTATATTTTATTAGCCCTGTTGTTTAAGCAGAGTTCTGGTACACAACTTTACCATTTATATTTAATAATTACTATATATTTTTGCAGCATTAATTGTCTTGTCCATATATATAATTACTAGTATAATTAAATAAAAAGCTAGGAGGTAGACTATGAGTGATGTAAAAGTAATTATTATGGATATAGATGGTACGTTAACTACTAGTAAAAAAATAATATCAGAGAAAACAAAAAAAGCTTTGAAAAAGGCCCAGGAATTAGGTGCTGTATTAATTTTGGCTTCAGGAAGACCTACCTCAGGATTAATGGATTTTGCCAAGGAACTAGAGATGGATAAAAATCATGGGCTTTTGGTTTCTTTCAATGGAGCAAGAGTTGTTGATTGTGAAACTAATAAAATTTTGTTTAATGAAACAATGAGCATCGATCAAGGACAAGCAGTACTTGAACACATGAAAAAATTTGAGGTTAAGCCCATGATTGACAAAGGTGATTATATGTATGTTAATGATGTGTTTGATAACGAGATACAATATAAAGGTGAACCTTTTAACATAATTCAATATGAGTCACGTAATAATAAATTTAAGTTATGTGAGAAACATGATTTGGCTGCCTTTGCAGACTATCCTTTAAATAAAATTTTAACAGCTGGGGAGCCTGAATATTTAAAAAAACATTATAAAGAAATGATGGAACCCTTTAAGGAAAGCTTAAACTGTATGTTTACAGCAGATTTCTATTTTGAATTTACTGCTGAAGGAATTGATAAAGCTAAAGCACTGGATACGGTACTAATTCCTATGGGGTATAAAAAAGAAGAAATGATTGCCTTTGGAGATGGACATAATGATATTTCAATGGTTAAATATGCTGGTATAGGAGTAGCTATGGATAATGCTGTGCAGGAGTTAAAGAATGCAGCAGACGAAGTTACCCTATCAAACGAAGAAGATGGCATAGCTTATACATTAAGCAAATATATGAAGGGTTTAGAGCTCTAACTATATAAATAAGCTCATGAAAAAATAAATATTTATGTACTTTTGGGCTTTCTTAAAGACATATCTCATTGATATGTCTTTAATTATATTTACATATTAATTCATCAGCTCTTCTTAAACCTTGATTTTACAAATCGTTTGACTACATCAAAAAAGCTTAACGAATGAACCATATGATTTGGATCAACATATTTTCGAATAACACGAAGCACTTTTTTTGCATCCTTAGAAGCAAAAGTATATGTACCATTTTTTTTAGTTTTAATTGCATATCGTGGAATCCACTTTCCTTTTAGTAATACGGATGCAATAACATAGTCTACTTCTTCCCAGGGAATTTGAATAAATTTGCGAGAATCACGGGAATTATAAAACTCAAAACCTTTGTCTCCAATCATGATTCTGCCGTAATCTGAAAACCCTGTAAAAGATGTTGCATTAATTACTAAGTCAACCTTTGTATTGAGTGATTGAACCATACGATCTACCTCTTTTCTAATGTATACAATCATTTGTTTTTATTATATGTTTTTTTTAGAAATTAAGAAGCCATTGTAAGAGAAATAGGATAATATAACACTTCTTATATTAGAATGCATTATCGCAGTTTTTTCATACATTTTTATTAATAAAATAATTAAGCGTCTCAAGATACATAAAAATTATTTCTCAATCTATTTCTTAACAAAAGCCTAGGCTTAAGTTAAACATATTAAATTAAAATCAATAATATGTTTAGCCAAAGCCCAGGCTAAGTAAGAAATATTACATTAAACCAATTAAATGGAAAACAATACCGATTATGAATAAACCAAAAATAATAACAATTGGAGATACTTTCTTCTTAAGTAACCACATACAAATAAATGTTACTGCTAATCCTGCAAGTCCAGGAATTAATGAATCCAGGTTATTTTGTAGTGTTGTAACTTTATGATCCGTTAACGACAAACCAGATGACTGCTGAATCAAAGCTTCTTTAATACCTTTAACTCCAGCCGGAAGTTTATCCCAAACAATATATGCACCATCACTTAACTTAACAGAGGATACTACCGGTGTAAATTTAACAGATACCCATCTATTAACTAACGATCCCAAAATAAACATACCAAGGATGGATGCTCCTTTTGTAACGTCTTGTAGTAAACCACCTGATAGATCATCGGTAATACGAGAGCCTGCTTTGTAACCAAACTCTTGTGTATACCACATAAATAACATACGGATGGCATTCCAAGCAAAGAAATATATAAATGGTCCAAGAATGTTACCACTCATAGCAAGTGAAGCTGCTAATGCTCCTAAAATTGGCTTAACAGTAAACCAGAAAACTGGATCTCCGATACCTGCTAAAGGTCCCATCATACCAACTTTAACACCTTGAATAGTTACATCATCAACTGGTGCACCATTTGCACGTTCTTCTTCTAGGGCTAATGTTACACCAATGATTGGTGAAGCTACATATGGGTGAGTGTTAAAAAACTCTAAGTGACGTTTCAATGCAGCTACACGATCTTCTTTATTCTTATATAATTTTTTGATTGCAGGAATTAATGCAAATGTCCAACCACCGTTTTGCATTCTTTCATAGTTCCAAGAACCTTGAATGAAAGTTGAACGCCACCAAACAGAAATACGATCCTTCTTTGTTAATTTTAATTCATTTGCCATTTTCGTGTTCTCTCCTTTCTTAGTATCTATCGATAATATCGCCCAATGGATCACCAGTATTTGATCCACCACCCTTACCTGAGCCGCCTTGTTTAGAAAGCGATAAGTAAAGAAGAGCTAAAGCTAAACCAATTGCACCTAGTCCGATAAGTGTAATTTGTGAAACTGTTGCTAACACAAAACCAATTGCGAAGAATGGCCATACTTCTTTTGTAGCCATCATATTGATTACCATTGCATAACCAACAGCTACAACCATTCCACCACCTATTGCTAAACCATCTGTCAACCAAAGAGGCATAGCTTGAAGTAATGAACGAATAGGACCAGCACCAATTGCTAAAATCAAAGCTGCTGGAATTGCAATACGTACACCCTGCATGCAAATAGCAATAATATGCCACATTTCAATTTTTCTTATATTTCCTTCTTCAGCAGCAGCATCCATACGATGTATAATGATTATACCAATTGTACGACAAATAGTTTGTAATAATAGCCCTGCAACTGCTAGTGGAACAGCAATAGCAATAGCTGAAGAAACTCCTGCTTTTCCTTGTCCTCCAAGAACTAAAATAATTGCGGATGCAACAGATGCTAAAGCTGCATCAGGCGCTACAGCAGCACCTATATTTGCCCAACCTAAGGCAATCATTTGAAGAGTACCACCTAATATTAAGCAAGGTACTAAGTTACCTGTAACTAATCCGATTAAAGTACAAGCAATTACTGGTTGATGGAAATGGAATTCGTCCAATATACCTTCCATACCAGCTAGAAACGCTACAATAACTACTAATCCCATTTGAATTATATTTAGAGTCACGGTTAATCCTCCTTTACTATATACATAGTTAGATTATTTTTGTTTATTTAGTTCGTCTTGGGCCTTTTTAATTATTTCGTCCATATTTCCTTTTGAATCATTTGGAACCTTACGGACATCAAAAGTTAACCCAGATTGTTTAAGCTTATTGAAGGTATCAATATCTTCTTGATTGAAAGCAAGTACTTTATTTGGTTGAACCTTACCAGTAGAGTGAGCCATAGAACCAACATTGATTGTTTTAAGAGGTACGCCACCTTCTACTACTCTTAGTACATCTTCTGGATTCTCAAAAAGAAGCATTGCACGTTGTCCTCCAAAGTGTTGATCGTCTTTTGCAAGTTTAATCATGTGATTAATTGGTACAACATGTGCTTTAACTCCTGGAGGAGCAGCTTGTTGAATCAATTTCTTACGAAGCTCGTCTTTAGCTACTGCATCTGATACTACAATAATTCTTGTAGGTTGCATAGCTTTTGTCCAAGCAGTTGCTACTTGACCATGAAGTAAACGAGAATCAATACGAGCTAAAACATATTCGAATGATCCAGGTGCACCTGTATTAGATTGCTTTGCAGAACCCTGAGAAGCTTTACCAGCATCTTCTGGTTCTAATTCTTCAGGCTTAACTTTAACTCCTTCTTTAGCTGTGCTTATAATGCTAGCTGCAATCTCATGTGCAGATTCCATTGAAAGACGTGCACCATAAGCTTCAATTACCATTGGTAGATTCATACCAGCTACGATTGCCCATTTATCTTTATGTTCTTCAAATAGACTATTAGCCTGGTTGAATGGTGTACCACCCCAAAGATCAACTAAGAATAAAACCTCATCCTGGTTGTCAAAGGATGCAATTGCGTCTTTCATTTTTGCTTTAACATCATCAGGGCCTTCACTAGGCATTAATGTAACCGCTTGCACATTCTCTTGGTCTCCAAAAATCATCGCACCCGATTGCAAGATACCCTTAGCAAATTCTCCGTGACTAGCAAGAATAATTCCTACCATCTTTATACCTCCTATTTTTTTATTTGTTACAGAAAAATTTATAAAAAAGTTCTGGAAAACCTGTAACCAAAATTAATTATTGTGAATTTCTTTCTGAATCAACTAAAAAGATTATTTTTTCGACCCCCTGGAACTTTTGAAATTTCTAATTCAATGTCACGTTCTTTTAACTTTAAAAATATCTTAGAGTATTTCTTATAAGGAGAAATACGGTTTACTAGCATTCTCTTCCTTCCAAAGAAATATACACCCCAAATATTTGCAGTTTATCTTTATTTTTGTTAAAAATTATATCAAATGCCAAAATTAATACGTTTTCATTAATAAGTGAAAAAAAAATTTATATCTGCAATTATTACATCGAACAATCCTCCCTTTTCCCTTATTAAGCTATTTTGGAAACAATATTTTTGTTAACAAATTGGAAATTTATAGTTAAGAAAACGTTACCTTACCCTCATTGGTATCATAACACGTTTTATTTAATGTTTCAATTAAAATTTTATATATCTGAAAATATTCTGACGTGATTGCTCACATTCAATGTATTTTTTGATAAATTTTATAATGTTTAAAAATGCTTAAACTCAAGGGTTATAACACCAATTGTATTAAAACTTGTACTGAATATTGTTTCGTTATTTTTTTTAAAATCTTGATAATCATTATTACAATATTTTATTCCTAATTAGTTAAATTTATACGCAATTATGTATATCCCATTGTTAAGTTAGTATTTTAACAAACATAGTAGAAATAACTTTTCTACTATACAATTATTACTACTTAAGGAAAAATCATAGCTATCAATAATATTAAAAAAGATGACTTCTACACAAATATAGAAATCATCTTTTATTATTGTATTTAACGTTATTTACCAAACACCTTCCACTCAAGTATACCTGTTGAGTAATTACCGTTTGACTCCATTTGTATTGCAATAGCATTTGTTGTTACTGGAGTAAAAGTAGTTGTGTTATATTTATTAATAGCTGTTCCTAAGCCCTTGGGATTTTTAACATACTGCCAAGCACTGCCATCCCAATATAATATTGTATATGAAGCTGGTACATCTATTCCTTGTCCATCTTTAAACCAATAAACATCACAACTTGATATAGTAAATGGTTTATTAAATTGATACTCTATCCACTGAGATCCTGTTTTTGGCCAATTTCCATACACAGCACCACTTCTGTCATTTGAGCTTGTAGGATCTTTTCCATCATTTAAGGCGCTTATGCTCTCCCAGTCAGACACATATGAAGTTGATGCAGTAGCTTGTCCTGCTATATTCGTATATGGATTGTTTATAACTAAGCCTGATTGAACAAAGGTCATGTCACTTCCCAAACCGCTAATTTGAGATATATTTAATCCTGAAGCTGTTCCATTCCACCATTTAGAATTTGGAAAAGTATTATCTCCAAAGGCATCTCTGTAACCTGCTCTAAATAAATCTCCTGTGTCTCCTCCATTTACATTCTTCTCTAAATCAAACCTTCCATCAGCCTGCTCAAGAGACACTAAATAATGGCTATTTGATGTCATATTATTCTTAGAATTATCTCCAGCTTCATCTACATGCCAAACAGCTAGTCCTGAATCTGGAACACCAGCATATCTACCGGTTTTCTCAATGTTCTCCACTAAATAATATTCCTTTGGATTACTGCTTGACCATCTATATGAGTACTGATTTCCATTAGCATTAGCTACAGCATCAAATTTAGTTCCACTTCCATAGGAATTCATACTTATTGGTGCATTCCATCCAGATATAACATTTCTGCAATATGGATCTGGTGGTACAGGATTCTTATAATCACTGCTTCCACTCATTAAGCTGTATCCTCCAGTTCCCTCTGAATCTCCATCATAATCATAAAGATCTGGATATCCATAAATCATATGTCCACTTTCATGACATATTGTATATATAGACAAGTCGTTTTCTATATCAGACATCTCGTATTTTTGTATCTTAACGCCATTCATACTATCAGAACCGCCATACCAAGCTTGATGGGGCCATAATCCTTTTGCCCAACCTGCATCAGCTGTCCCTGCATAAAGAATATTAACTGCCTTTGCATATCCATTTGAATCAGTTGTTATTTTTGAAGCATCAAATCCAGAAGCTTTTAACCAATCAAAGACTTCATCTGCAAGTTCATCAGCTTTTGCATATGATCCTGTAGTCTCATTTATATCATCATAATAAAATTTAGGATGTTTTGCTGTATAAAATCCAATTACACTGTTTGTATAAGTAAGCTTTCCGCCAGATACGTCATAGTAGAAATCTCTTATTGAACCGTTGTTACCATACCCTGTGTAATTTACTCCGTTAAAAAAGTTTTCTATATCAGCTTTTGGTATATCGCTTTTTTTATCAGGGAAATCTACTAAAACAGCTAGTCCATTTACATTGCTTATGTTAGATGCTTTAACTTTAGATTCTAACAATCCATTAATGTTATTGCTGTTTTTCTTTATTTCTTTAGGACTATAGTCCATTGCGTGAAGTTTTTGTCTTACCGCATCAGCTTTCTTTTCTATGGCATCCTTTTTTATTTCTAAATGCTTTTGAAGCTTATTTTTAATTCCTGCTGTATTATCAGATTTAATTGAAAGCTTCATATCGTTTAGTGTATTATCCTTATACACAGCTCCTGTTGAAATATAGTCAGTTTTATCTCCATTTAACTGTGCATAGCAAATCCATCCATTCTTATCTCTACATAAAGTATATCCATCCATACTTTCGATTTGTTGATAATACTCGTCTCCAGTAATCTTAACTTCTACCTTACTTCCGTCTGGTTGTACTAGTTCATGCTTTTGGTTATAAATTGGCGCTGCATGTACTCCAGTACCTATGGTCAAAACTATTGCAGCCGCTATTGTGGTATTTATTAAGTGTTTAATTATTTTTGCCATTATAGATCCTCCTTATTTTTTCATTTGCTTGAGAGTACTTACCCACGCCGACATTAATAATAATTAATGCACGAATAAGCTTACTCATAATTTGAAATCACTAAGTTAATTAATAATTTTTAATATTATATATCGTAAAACGCCTAATTATTAGCAAATATTATAAAATTAGTATACCATGTAAGTATCATTTATTACAATTTTAGTAAGGCCCATATATATACAATATTTTCTTATAATCACAAATTGTTATTAATTATGGAGCTTTATCAAACTCTTTTACTTATAGCCCTAATTTCATTCCAATAAAACTTAAATATAATTTCATAAATTAAATGTTTGCGCATTGCTTATACTATATATTGTAAAAATAAAATGCAGCTCTAAAAAGGAAGGAGTAAGGTGTAATGAATGAAACTCAAATGAATCGTATAAGTAAAGATAAAGGGTTTATTGCTGCACTAGACCAAAGTGGCGGCAGTACTCCAAAAGCATTACTTCAATATGGAATTAAGGAAAATAGTTATTCTAATGATGAAGAGATGTTTAACTTAGTTCATGAGATGAGAAAACGTATCATAAAAAGTACAGCCTTCAATTCAAAATATATTTTGGGAGCTATATTATTTGAAAATACAATGTATAGAACTATTGATCATAAATACACGGCTGATTATCTCTGGAATGAAAAGAATATTGTACCCTTTTTAAAAATCGATAAAGGATTGAGTGAACTAGAAAATGGTGTGCAGCTTATGAAGCCAATAACTAATTTAGATGAACTTTTAAAAGCCGCCATAGAAAAAAATATATTTGGAACAAAAATGCGTTCATTTATCAAGGAGGCTAATTCTAAAGGTATTAAAATGGTTGTTGATCAGCAGTTTGAATTAGCAGATAAAATCGCTAATCAAGGTTTAGTTCCAATCATTGAACCAGAGGTTGATATTAAAAGCACTGATAAGGAAAAATCAGAGGAACTTTTAAAGCTTGAAATTTCAAAACACTTATCAGATCTTGATAAAGAGACGAAAGTAATGCTTAAACTTTCAATACCAACTAAGGATAATTTTTATAGCGATTTAATGAAGGACCCACATGTTGTTAGAATTGTAGCTTTGTCTGGAGGCTATAGTCAATCTGAAGCTAACGAAAGGTTGTCCCGTAATAATGGTTTAATTGCTAGCTTTTCAAGGGCGCTATCTGAGAACTTAAGTATTGATCAAACAGACGAAGAATTCAATGAAACACTATCAAACTCCATTAAAGAGATTTATGAAGCATCAATAACGTAGCTAAAATCAAGTTTTAAAGATGAAAAACAATTTTTACATGCAGGAGTTAGAAAAGTAAACTCCTGTTTTATTTTAAATTTTTTAATGCATTAGCTGTTAGATTCATAAGTTTATTTAGTCTGCTGTTACTGGAATCAACATTTTCAAAACAACTTTAAATATGTGAAATAAGGCCAATTAGCACAGCACAAATAAAAGCACTAGTATAATCACAAAGTGCTTCAATTTTTAAATAATTATATTTTAGTAATAATTTATATAAAAACTTAATATACTATAGTATTAAACCTTTAACAGGATACGGCAATGATTTATACGGAAAATAGAATTTGAATCTTTGCTATATCCTGATTACAATAAAACCTTTTAAACCTTAAGTTTGACCTGTAAAGGTTAAATATAAAAGTATTATATTCAGCAAAATTATCATGGTTGCAATTATAAAGCCTACAATTTTAGTAAATTTCTTATTAACTAAAATTCCCATTAAATCTTTACGCCCAGCTATTAAAAGCATTTGAATTATAGGAAACGGAAGTATAAAACTCAAAGCAACTTGACTTAAAACTAATACTCTCATTGGATTTATACCTAAAGCTATGATAATTAGTGCTGGAAGCATAGTTATAATTCTTCTTAAATTTATAGGTATGCTTAAATTAACAAAGCCTTTCATAATAGTTTGCCCTGCCATCGTTCCTACGGCGGATGAAGATAATCCTGATGCTAAAAGCGCTATTCCAAAGGCACCACTGGATAAATTTCCGAGTAAAGGCTGTAGTGATCTATGTGCTTCTTCTATTGTACTTACTTTTATTCCATGCTTAAAGAATACGGCTGCAGATACAATTACCATTGCCGCATTGACAACAAAGGCAATATTCATTGCTATAAGTATATCGATTTTCTCCATCTTTAAGTGATGCAACTTTTCTTTATCAGATGAATTTGTATTTCTATGCTGAACCAATTCGGAATGAAGGTATATTACATGCGGCATAACCGTAGCCCCCAACATACCAACCGCTATTAGAACAGCTTCTCCATTAGGTAAACTCGGAATTAAAGTATGCATTCCTACCTGTGTCCACGCTGGCCTGGCAAGAAATAACTCTATTGTATAGGCAACACATATTACAGCTATTAAAGCAGCTATTATGGTTTCTACCATCTTTTGACCATACTTTTCCATGTAAACTATTATAAAAGTTAAAACTCCTGTAAGTAGTCCTGCATAAATCATTGGTATTCTAAATAATAAATACAAGCCTAAAGTTCCTCCAATAAACTCTGCCAAATCCGTTGCCATAGCACCCAACTCGCCAACAATCCAAAATATCCAATTTGCTCTTTTTGAAAAAACCTTAGCACACATTTCAGGTAAGCTGCAGCCAGTTGCAATTCCTAATTTTGCAGACATAGTTTGAAGAAATATAGCCATCAAATTACTCCAAAGAATAACCCATATAAGATTATAATTGAAGCTGGAACCTCCACTAATGTTTGTAGCAAAATTACCAGGATCAATGTAGGCTACACTGACAACAAAAGCTGGTCCTAAAAACTTTAATAATCCTTTTAAATTTCTTGTAACACTTGAAGCTCTATTTAACGAAATTGTTTTATGTTTTATATTGTAGTTGTCTTCACGTATACTTAACTTATCCATATATACACTACCTTCTTTACCTCATGTATCGCCCCAAAATGTTACATAGCTTTAAGAAAGTTAGATTAAACTAAATTTGGGACCTACAATACACTATGAAGTTTACACTAAAAGTGTTACTGCTAAGGATTTTGGTTGTTAAAACATTGGCATTTATATTAAGGAGGTATGAATATGAAAACAAGCTCTTTGAACTTATTTAGGTGAAATAATAATTTTATATACACTATTATTTTCAAATAAATCAATATATTTATAATTTAGGTATTAGTGCGATAATAATACTATGCTACATCTTATGGAGGTATACTTATGATTAAAATGCGAACTAATTACATAAATAACAGAGAAACAAATACTGTTAATATCACTGAAGTAGCACCACAAAATAATAACAGCAGAAGTAATTCTAAAAACGAACCTACAAAAACTGCAAATTCAGACACAATAAATATTTCTGACAGCAGTAAAAATCTCACTATTGCCCAAAGAGCAAAAAAAGTTATTGATGATACGTTAAGTGAGTTTAAAGATGTAGATTGCAGCCCATATTATGATATGACTGGACCGATAGCTGATATGATGGTTTTAATGGACATTAACGGAATTCATCCTATTCCTAAAGATATTCTCTCAAGCTCCAATGAGAATAAAAATCCTGGTGACTTTATTCAATATGCTGATAACTTAAAAGCTCTTGCAGAAAAGAATTTAGATAAAGTTCCTCCTAAATTTTTAGATTTTTGTGATAAATTAAAGGAAAATTTTATAGCTAATGGTTTTTAGATTACTGCAACAAATATTTTAAATCAAAGCACAATAAAACACATAAAGAGGTGACTATGTATGCGACAAGTATCAGAATGTATTGTGAGACAAAGCTTCGTGCAAAGACTACATAAAAATATAAGAGAAGTCTTGTTCGAAGCTTAGTTTTGACTGGTACAGGCTAAAATATTTTTGTGTGGACTTTGCTTTATATTTACAGATTAAATGTAGATAGGAGCATACACTATGAAATATGAAAAAGCACAAAATATATTGCCACAGAACATTATTGAATTAATTCAGAATTATGCTGATGGTATTTATCTATATATTCCTAGAAAAAGCAATAGCAAAAAAGCTTGGGGAGAATACAGCGGTATAAAAGACATTTTAGAAAAAAGGAATAGAGATATTTTTGATAGATATAAACAAGGAGTGTCTGTTAAAAAACTTGCTCAACAATTTTATCTCACTGAGTACAGCATTAGAAGAATAATAAGAAAAGAAAAACAAATAATATAAAAGCAAACGGTAATTTTTATGTTATCAATTTAGATGATATAAAAATTACCGTTCTTATTTTCATAGAACGGACAACTTTACTACAGAATTATTTATGAGCTAGGTAAAGTATGCGATATGAGATTATAATTTGATTATAAATTAATTGTACGGAAATAGAGGTATAATCATATGAATTCAAATTTTCACGCTATTGACATGAACACATATCCAAGAGCACACACATATAATTACTTTACAAAAACTGTATCAACACTTATTTATTCAATTAACATAACACTTGATGTTACAATCCTTAGAGCCACATTGAAAAATAAGGGTTTGAAATTCTTTCCCGCATATGTTTATTTAGTAACCAGAGCTATTGGAAGGCATCAAGAATTTCTTATGGCAATTCAAAACGATATGCTAGGATATTGGGATTGTCGAACTCCTTTTTATCCAATATTTCATGAAGATGATAAAACAATAACATTTCTTTGGACAGAATATAATGAGGATTTTGAGGTGTTCTATAAAAATTATATTTCGGATATTAGAGAATACGGAAATAATCATGGTATTATGTTATCAAAGGACGCACCACCTTCCAACAACTATATCATATCTTGTATTCCGTGGTTTAGCTTCAATAGTTTATCCATGCAATTACAAAATGCAAAAAATTATTATGCACCAATTTTTGAAGCTGGTAGATTTACTGAAACGAATGGTATAATTACGCTGCCTTTATCTATTACGGTTAATCATGCTACAGTAGATGGTTATCATATAAAGCTGCTTTTAGACGAATTACAATGGTCAATGAGTCATCCAAAAGAGTGGATTAGATAAATCCCCCCAAAAATAAAAAGTTAATTCCATTTATAGGCGCAGTAGAACACTTTACAAATAATACCTGATAGTATAACATAGGTATAAGCTTAACTAATAAACCATAAAGTGACAGTATGCCTAAAAGGCCTCAGTATAAAAAACCTTTAAAAGTTAACCTATTTCTAATGGTTACCAGAAAGAAAGGAGACTCTCAAATTGAAAAATACATATTATCGTCTTCAGCAATATATGTTTAGTAAGGCTCAAAGACTTCTTCCTTGGCGTATGCCGAACATCATATCTGGAAGCAAAAGTATCTGTAAACTGCCTTATAAGGTAAAAAATGACGGTGTAAAAAAGGTCTTAGTTATTACAACTGCTGGATCAATAAAGCGCGGCAGTTTAAATGAAATGTTTGATGAGTTAAAAAAAGAAAATATATCTTATGTAATATATGATGATGTACAACCTGATCCAACCATTGAATGTATCGAGGCTGTTGTAAAGTTCTATAAAAAAGAAGCTTGCGAAGGAATCATAGCAGTAGGTGGTGGTTCTGTAATGGACTGCGCTAAGGTTACTGGTGCTAGAATTGTAAAACCGAAAAAAAGTGTAAGTCAAATGGCAGGTCTTATGAAAATCAGAAAAGAGCTTCCTCCACTATACACTGTTCCTACAACTGCCGGTACCGGATCAGAAACAACAGTAGCTGCAGTTGTAACAGACAGTTCAACTCACCTAAAATATGCGGTAAGCGATTTATGTCTAATTCCAAAATACGCAGTACTAGATCCTGAATTAACCTGTGGACTTCCCAAAAATCTCACAGCAATCACAGGAATGGATGCTCTTACACATGCAGTTGAAGCATATACCAATAAATATAGTTCTAAAGAATCAAGAAAATATGCTTTAGATGCTGTCAAACTAATATTTGAAAATCTTAAAAAAGCCTATGATAATGGAAAACACATAGAAGTGCGTGAAAATATGTTAAAAGCTTCCTACTATGCTGGTGTTGCTTTTACTAGATCCTACGTAGGATATGTTCATGCAATTGCACATGCAGTAGGCGGTTTGTATGGAGTTCCTCATGGTATGGCAAATGCAGTTATATTACCCGTAGTGCTAGAAGCTTACGGTGAGGCTATTTACAAAAATCTTGCTGAATTAGCTGATGCTACTAGTGTTCCTGGAAAAACTCAGATGGAAAAAGCTAAAAATTTTATCTTGTCAATTAGGAAAATGAATCAATCTATGGAGATTCCTGATAAATTAGATTCTATAAAAAAAGAAGATATTCCTGAAATCATTAATAGAGCTATGAAGGAAGCTAATCCTAGCTATCCTGTGCCAGTAATCTGGGACAAAATACAATTTGAAAAAGTTGTTGAATCATTGAAATAATATTAAATAAAGCTCGCAGCTAAGTATCATTCACATATTTATCATTATTTTCTTACTAAATTGTAAAACTTAATCTTTATCCACTAAAAACACTCGCTGCTTAACGAGTGCTTTTTAATGAGCGCAATTTTAAAGTATATTTTGATTTAATGAACTTTTAAATTACATACAAAAACGGACAATATATTAACATAAATATGTTTACATACAAAAATTATATCTATTTTTCCTTGCGTATTCCATATTTTTTGTCATAAAATGTGTAAAAATATCGCAACTAGTCAAAATATATAGCACATTATTATTTTACATATAATACATTATGTGGTAATATGTAAGAGCATATTACAATAAGTAGTATGAAATGCAAAAATATGGGAGGATTTATTTATGAAAAAAGCTAAATCTTTTGTATGTTTAATGACATTATTATGTGTGGCTCAATCAACTTCAGTTTTTGCTAAAAATCTTGATACAAAAAAAGTACCTTCTCACATGACTCCAGGAACCGTAATACAGTATAACTCAAACAAGCAAATGAAGGTAGTTAAACAAGGCGCTGTAAAGAACACTTTAAAAGCATCAGCAAAAGTAAACACTACCGCATCTACTGATCTTCCTGAAATTAAGTCTAATATGACTGTAGTTTATGACGCATTAGGTGCTCCAGTTGTTGTTGGCAACTCTAGCGCTGCTAAAAGTGTACAAGCTAATAAAGTTCTTAAGGCTTCAGATTCAAATGAAGAACAAGGTTATGTTTCATGGTATGATATATGGTCTGGTGGTACAGCTTCTGGCGACCAAGCATCTGACGGTGCTGCACACAAAACTCTACCTTTCTATACACAAGTATCAGTTTATAATGAAAATAATAACTGGGCATCAACCAGTGTTAGAATTTTAGATAGAGGACCATATGTAAGTGGAAGAATCTTAGATATGTCACAAGAATCATTTTCAAAAGTTGCAAATACTGATGATGGAGTATTCTACGGTGCAATTTATTGGTAAAATAAACATACTCTTAAAGAAACTTATTATTGCAGTAAATTACAAAAAACTTATTGCAATAATAAGTTTTTCACCAATTTTATTAGTTGGATGTAATAATGCAAATACAACTTTTGAAAATAAAACAGCTAAAGCAGTGAAACCATCACATAATAATATTGTCATTTCTTCATTCTCCAAAAACAATAAAGGCAGTATACTATCAATAAATGTCAAAAACAATACAAAGAATTATCTTATAAAAAATAAAGATGTAGCTGTCACCGGAGATTTAAGTAATGATGGATCTAAAATAGCCTATGCAGACGCTTTAGGGGATAATGATCCATGGCAAATTTATTTACATAACCTTACTAATGATCAAACTCATAGGGTTACTAATGATAAATTCGGTAAATCACATGCTAAAATTTCAGATAATAACTCTGTATTCTTTTTAACTAGCTCTAATGAAAAACAGGTTAAAGTAGGAAAAATAGATTTAAATACAAAGTCTCAAAACATAATAGACAGTGCCAATTCTGACAGAGAAGTAGACGCTTTTGATAGTAAAAATAATAAATTGATTATGTCTACTGATTCAAGTAGCCTAAGGTTACAAAAATGGAATGAAAATAAGGGAAAAAATGTTCCAATACTTCATACTATACTTGAAACAGATTTAAATGGAAGTAATTCAAAGCAGGTTGCTGAAGTGCAAGCTTCGACGGTAGAAAATATTTCTTATGACCATGATTGTAAGAATATTATTATATGTGGTTCTGACATAAATGGCAATTCTGGACTAGGAATTTACGAATTGACTTTGAGCACTGGAAATTTAACTACAATATTAACCAACAGTGCATTACAAAACTCAAAAGATTCAATTGTCAGCGAGCTTTCACATCCCCCTTTAGCAGCAGCCTCTGAAGATGGAAACACTATATACTTTACCGGCGTATTAAAAAATAGTAAAAAATCAAACATAGCCGGCTTATCCTGTTATCCAACAGCTGTTTTTAGTTATAATATAAATTCAAAAAAACTACAAGAAGTCTTCAAACCTGAAACCTCTAGTTTAATCTTTGATTTAAATATTAAGTATTGAAAATGGATGCCAGTTTTGTTGGCATCCATTTTATTAGATAAGTTAATAATATTTTATTTTAATTAGTCATTTATATTTGGAAGTGGATTATTAGGAGCTGTTGCATATACAGTTCCACCTATAACCTTTGCCTCTGAGTATATAGTACATTTCCCTGTTGTTGTACAATTTTCAAAAGTAAATACGTTTCCGTTATTAGGATTGTACGGGAAATTAAAATTAGACTTAGTAGTTTTTTGATTAGCATTTAGTATATTGTTTGCTCCATTTCTGTCAGCATCACAGTTTTTAAGATATAAATTTCCTGCACTGTTGTTTTGTGAGAATCCAGCACCCTTATTGTCATAAGATTTACAGCCAGTTACAACATGTGAACCTAATGATCTATGTGTTCCCTTTGGTGGTTTTTGATTACCTCCAAGCTTTATTCCGTCACCATTCATTCCTGAATTATTAAGGGCATTTGTTGGATCTCCATGATAATATCCATTTTTAGTAGCTGTACAATTAGTTATTGTAACTGCTTCGTCAGTTCCAAGTAAATCCCAACCATCGTCTGCATTACCATAAGAATTACAGCTTATAAACTTATTTCCTGCTCCAGCACCAAGCTTACATGCAAAACCATCTGCATTTGATCCCTTTGTTTTTATGTCATAATTATTAAAGGAATCACAGCCTTGAACTGTATTATCATGTGCTCCTCCTGTAATCTGAAGACCTGCATCATCATTATTCTCAGTTTCACAATTTGTAATAATGTTATGATTAGACGCAGCTCCTTTCATTATTATGCCGTTATCACCAGCACTGTAGACATCTAAGTTCTGTAATTCCCAATAAGCATTTTTTATGTTAATTCCGTAAGAACTATCTCCATCTGCTTCACCTGAAAAATCAAGCCTAACTCTGTTTGAACCTGCCCCTTTTAATTTTATGGTATTTCCAGTACCACCATCCTTATTTAAAAGAATAGGTGATTTCAATTTGTAAGTTGAGCTAGTAAGTAAAATTGTGTCTCCAGGATTAGCCTTAGCTATAGCTGACTTTAAAACATCTGAATCATCACTAGTTCCTGTACTAGCTACCTGTATAGTTACAGGTGCACTAGCTGCATTAACACTACTTGCTAGCTGAGGTAGTGAAAATAATGAAAGCGAAAGTGCCGCTGATGCGACTAAGCATACTATTTTTTTCATAAATAAAACCTCTTTTCTTAAGATTTTTATGTTAACGTTAACATTTCTGTTATCAATAATTAAGCCTTATATTACACATTATACCTATCAACGTTAACATGGTCAATAGTTATTGTAAAACTTTTTATTTAATTTTATATATATATACATCTATATTTTATTATCATCCATATAAATCAGTATACTATTACTGATTTATATAAAAATATCTTCATATTATAGTAAGTCAGGGTAGTTACAATTATATAAAAATATAGCTGTGTACAACAAATTAATATTGTACACAGCTATATTTCATAACTAAGACTCTAATATTTCTTTCATTTTTTCTTTCCTAAGCAAAACTACTACAGGTATTAAATATATAGCAACACTTATAAGTTTAACATAGCTATACTGATTTACTTGACTAGTAAAGGAACTTACACCAAAGAGCCCAGCTCCTATAAGAGAGCTAAAATCCATAAAAGCATGAAGAATGGCAACTACCCAAATGTTTCTTGTCCTTAAATAAACAGCTGCAAGCAATGCTCCAAGCATTATAGTTCCCATAGCTTGTATAAATGCACCCTTAAGGGAAATGCCTGAAAACACATTATTCATATGTGCACATCCAAACATTATACTTGATATAATTATTGCACCTAATACTCCTTTTTTGGTTCTGCCAAACTTATCAATAAAAAGATTAAGTATAATTCCCCTGAAAATAAATTCCTCAGCTATACCAACTGCTACCATAGCTGCAATAAACACTACTATATTAGATATTGGTAAAAGCTTTCTACCCAAAACAGTTGATAACACACTTAGCATTCCTAGCGCAGATACACAAAATAGAAAACCACCAACAAAAATTCCTCTTATTATTCCATACTTTCTTTCTCTTATGATATATAATTTTTTTAATAAAAACATAACAATTAATGCAAATATAATTCCTAAAACATCTGATGTAAGTATTACATCATAATCTGATGGTGCTGGCTTAATTAAATAAATCAAAATTCCGCCCCTAAGCACAAGTAGAAAGATAATTGCTATTGCTATAGATAACAACAGTGGGAATCGTTCTAAGTAATTTGTCTCGTCTTTTGCTTTCATACTATTTCTCCTTTAATTAATTTTTAAACTGATATAATTTTCCTACTCTATCCCTCTAATTTTATAACTATACCATTACTATCAATAAATGTACAAGACAAAATTTTTTATTTTTAATATTAACATAATTTATATGTATGTACGTCCCCAAAATAAGATGACTTAATAACAAGTGTATTCATACAAAAACTCAAAGATAATACTTAATATTTTTCTAATTAAGTAACAACTAAAACTTTTGAATACCTTTTCAAAAAAAATATAGAATTTATGGAAATATGTGTTATAATATATGTAAACACATTCATTTACTTTTTGCATTTAAAAAACTTTAGAGAGGATGATACTATGAAAAAATTACTCACTGTAATTCTTATCTTGACACTTTTATCTATTCCTTACTCTGTAAAATCTGCGAAAGCAGAAACTAATGTACGTGTCCCAGTTCTTCTATATCATGTTGTTTCTACAAATCCAGACCCTAATAATCTTTATCAATTTAGTCTTACAGAATTCAAAAAGCATATGGATTATCTAAACGCTAATGGATATACGACACTTTCTATTGACCAATATTACAATATTATAAACAAAAAGGCTCCTATGCCTAAGAAGCCAGTTATGCTTACCTTTGATGATTGTACTGAAGACTTCTATACAAATGTATATCCTATTTTAAGGAAATACCATATGAAAGCAGCCGAATTTGCAATCACAAATCTAATTGATACCTATGGACATTTAACTACAAGTCAGCTTAAAACTGTTTTCTATAACGGAATTGATGTAGAGAATCACACTACAAATCACTTAGATTTAACTACTTTAACACATAACCAAAAGTATGCTGCAATCAATAATGCAACTGCCAAAATTAAGTCTATAACCAATAAAGCTCCACTTTACTTGGCATACCCTTATGGAACATATGATGCAGATAGTGTTTCAATCCTTAAAAGTTTAGGTTATAAAGCTGGTTTTTCCGTATCAAACGTCTTAAGCACCGACACAAGTAACAAATATGGTTTACCTCGTATTGTTATTACAAATGGCGATACCTTAAATGTATTTGAAAAAAAGCTTTTAAATGGTCATTAAAATTAATTATTAAATAAAAAAAGGAGTGTTATTATGTTAAAATCAAAATTATCAAAAATATGTACAGGAGTCTTAGCTTTAGGTCTTGCCCTTTCAATTTCAGGTGTAGGAACTTTTAAAGCTGCTATGTCACATAGCAAATTTGTAGGAAATATTATAGCAGGAAGTATTCCTTCTAACTTTGATACCTATTGGAATCAAGTTACACCAGAAAATGCAACTAAGTGGGGCGCAATTGAATATGGTCGTGGCAATTATAACTGGGGAAGCGCAGATCTTATTTATAATTACGCCAGAAGTAAAAACATGCCATTCAAATTTCATAATTTAGTATGGGGAAGTCAGCAGCTTACTTGGTTGTCAAATCTTTCACCTCAAGATCAAAAATCTGAAGTATCAAAATGGATTGCAGCCGCAGGTCAAAGATATTCTGGTTCAGCTTTTGTTGATGTTGTAAATGAACCACTGCATACTCAACCTTCTTACAAAAATGCTTTAGGCGGAGATGGTTCCACCGGTTATGATTGGATTGTATGGTCTTATCAGCAGGCAAGAAAAGCCTTCCCTAATTCAAAACTTTTAATTAATGAATATGGCATAATAGGCGATCCTAATGCAGCAGCTAATTATGTTAAAATCATAAATGTTCTTAAAAGCAAAGGTTTAATTGATGGAATAGGAATTCAATGTCACTATTTCAATATGGATAACGTTTCTGTAGGAACAATGAACTATGTTTTAAATATGTTATCTAATACAGGTTTACCAATATACGTATCAGAACTTGATATGACTGGCGATGACTCAACTCAGCTTGCTAGATATCAACAAAAGTTCCCTGTTCTATATCAAAATCCTAATGTAAAAGGTATAACTTTATGGGGATATATGCAAGGTCAAACTTGGAATAGTGGTACTTATTTAGTTAATTCAAATGGTACTGAACGTCCAGCTCTTAAATGGTTAAGATCTTACTTAGCATCACATTAGAATATTTAGCTCCTATTTAGTAAACTCCTAAATAGGAGCTTTTTTATATAAATAAATAATCCCTTGACATATTTTATAAAAAGCGATATTATTTCCATATAGAATTAATACGATATCGAAATAATACTAAAAGGAAATGATTATATGAATAAAATAAGTGAAGAACAATATAAAAGATTTGATGCTGTTATGCACAGTATATATAAACGTTTAAGACAACTTCATGGAGATATAGATTCAATGTTTCCAAAAGGCATAACCAGCAGCGAACTAAGTGTACTAAAGGCAGCTAGTAAATATCCCAATTCAGCTTTAAAAGAAATTGGAGAGTATTTAGATATCCCCGGAAGTACTCTTACCAGCATAGTTGATAGACTGGAAAAAAGAAATTTAGTTAGAAGAACTATAAATAAAGAAAACAGACGCTCCTATGCACTTGAACTTACAAAGGATGGTATCGAACTAAGTAATCAGCATGAGGAGGCTGAAAAAGAGCTGTGGGAAAAAGTTCTTATGTCATTAAATGAAGATGTCGAAAGAGAAACACTTATTAACCTATTAGATAAAATTAGTAAAGGAATAGAATAAGGTGAAAATAATGAAAAAAGCTATTGTAATCGGTGCCACTTCAGGTATAGGAATGGAAACTGCAAAAAAACTAGCCGAAAACGGCTATATAGTTGGAATTACTGGAAGAAGAAAAGAACGACTTATAAATCTCCAAAAATCTATAAAAACCAAAACATTTATAAAGCAAATAGACATTTGTAAACCCAATATGGCAATTGAGCTTTTAAAAGAGCTTATTGATGAACTGGGCGGCCTAGACTTAATTGTTATAAGTTCAGGAATTGTAAGACCTAACCTAGAACTAAGCTGGAGTAACGAAGAAGAAACCATAGCTACAAATATATCCGGTTTCGCAGCTATGGCAAATACAGCTTCCCAGTACTTTATGAAACAAAAATATGGACATATAGTTGGAATTTCCTCCATGTCCTCCTTGGTATATAGCGATAGAAGTAATGCATACTGTGCATCAAAGGCATTTGTTTCAAATTACTTAAGGGGATTGAGAATTTTACTAACTAAAGCAAGCAAAAGAATATATGTGACAGAAGTTGTGCCTGGCTGGGTATATACAGAAATGACAAAGCAAGCTGATAAGTCCAAGCTCTTTTGGACAACTACTGCTGATAAAGCTGCTGAAGAAATATATACTTCTATTTTAAAAAAGAAAAGAAAAATATATATTTCAAAGCGCTGGCGCCTTTTAGCTTGGCTCATTAATATACTTCCAGAAAGCTTTAGAGTAAAATAACAAAAGATGAGAAGTACTATATATTTTAATACTTCTCATCTTCTAACTATATATCAGTATATAATTTAATATCTCTCCAAGTTTCATAAATATCCTTTGCTGGATTATTTTCTACCTTATTTTCTTCATCAAAAACAAAGGTAGTTCTACTTTTAGAATCATACTTTTTCCACTCTATATCAAGATTGCCATTAGGATCTCCTGTTTTAGCAAAGTTTACCCATGACATATGCATATTTTCTATGAATTTTTTAATTATATCCTCTGGCGTATCCCTCCAAAAAGAATAGGCTATACCTTCCCCTTTAGTATTATTTAACGCTACAGACACCTCCACTGCATGTGTTGCTCCAAGTCCATTAAGCTTAGCAGAAATAGGAGCGTAATCAAAACGATACATCCAAGTATCATTTTTTTCACTTTGTGCATCAGCAACTTTAATAGAATCTACTAAAAAAGTTCTATCTTTCATGATTTCTTGAATTTGAATCATCTCTTCTGAGAATTTATCGTATAATTTATGAATCTTAGGCAAGCTATCAAAGCATTTATTCATTCTTAACATTCTCTCTACATCCTTCCATCCTCCTGGAAGCATAGACTTATTTTTATTAATAAATAAAGTACCTTCATCATGATTAGTGCCGATTATGAGCTTTACTCCTTTCGAACTTCCTAAAGCTATCCCTTCCCAAGGCAATCTTGGTATCAAATCATCAAGTACAGGCCCTGGTATATACATTCCTGGATAGCTGCTACAAGTGTCGTCTATCACATATAATGCTGCCTTTTTTATATCCTCTAGCTCCATTGTCTTTAATTTATGTACTTCGCTGGCTTCAAGCCCTAAGCGCTTTAAATATATATCTGTAATTAACCTAGCAGTATTATGGCTTGTAACACAACCAGGTAATGGACTTTCTGCTA
This sequence comes from Clostridium acetobutylicum ATCC 824, assembly GCF_000008765.1. NCBI lineage: Bacteria > Bacillati > Bacillota > Clostridia > Eubacteriales > Clostridiaceae > Clostridium > Clostridium acetobutylicum. The sequence continues at coordinate 51,377 of NC_001988.2, read as the reverse complement.
TAGCCTTGTTAAACAATCCCTTTGCCTTTGGTACTGCTAACATATTTGTGACAGATGCCGCACCTGCTGACTCACCTGCAATTGTAATATTGTTTGGATCTCCTCCAAAAGCCTCAATGTTTTCCTTTACCCATTTTAGAGCCATTATTTGATCTGAAACTCCACAATTAGAATCAAAACTATCATCATACATTGTAAAATCATAAAAACCAAGTACACCAAGTCTATAGTTAAAAGCTACATAAACTATACCTTCTTTTGCAAAATTTGTCCCGTCATAATAAGCTTCAGAGCAGGAACCCATAGCATAAGCTCCACCATAAATCCATACAAATACAGGAGAATTTTTTGCATTTTCTGGTGCCCAAATATTCATATAAAGGCAGTCTTCACTTTCTATACCTACTTCTTCAGAGGTATTTGCAAATTGATGTGGTTTGCTGCCATGTTTTTTTGCATAACGCACCCCATTCCAAGGCTCACATTCAACTGTTCTCTTAAATCTAAGTTCACCTACTGGCGGTTTTGCGTACGGAATTCCAAGCCACTTATTTATGCCGTTTTCTTTTATGCCTTCTAGTTTTCCATACTTTGTTTCTGCTATTGTACCCATAGTAATTTCACTCCTTAATTGCAATTATAGATATTATACCATTCAATACATATTAATAAAAATAATGTAATAATTCTCACTTATCCTTACAAATATTTTATTGACTTTTTCCCGCGTTAACTTAAAATTACTATAGTAATCATTTATTATTTTTTGAAAGGTTAGGAATTATACTATGAACTTTATTAAAACTCCGACTCTATTAAAAAACAAGTCCTTAAGCTTACTAATTACAGCTCGGGTATCCAGTAACTTTGCATATCAAATGCTTACGGTTGCTATTGGTTGGCAAATGTACTCGCTTACTCATTCAGCTTTTTACCTTGGCCTTATTGGACTAGTTCAATTTCTTCCTATGCTAGTGTTATCACTGTTTGTTGGGCATATATCAGATAGATATGATAGAAGAAAAATAGTTTCCATAAGCCAATTAGTACAAGGAATTTGCATAGCCCTTTTAGCCTTTGGAAACTATAATGGCTGGATTACTAAAGAAAGCTTCTTAATAATGGTTTTCTTTATAGCTTTAGCTCATTCTTTTGAAGGTCCGCCAATGCAAGCCTTACTTCCTAATATAGTTGAAAGAAAAATCTTTCCTAAGGCATCCGCGCTAGTGTCTTCAGCTTCTCAATTTGCAGTTATAGTAGGCCCGGGTTTTGCTGGAATCCTCTATTCCTTTGGAGCTTCACTTATTTACTCAATAACCGCTGGACTATTAATACTGGCAAGTGTATTAATAATTCAAATTCATGTGAACAAGGAAGAAAGAAAACCTGATCCTGTAAATTTAAAATCCTTCTTTGCGGGAATAACCTTCATTAAAAGCAGACCTATAATTCTTGGAGCAATATCACTAGATTTGTTTGCAGTACTATTTGGTGGAGCAACAGCTCTTCTACCTATCTATGCAAGCAGCATTTTAAAAATAGGCTCCTTTGGACTAGGAGTATTAAGATCAGCTCCAGCTGTAGGTGCACTTCTTATGTCAGCTTTACTTACAAGAAAGCCTCTAAAAAGAAACGTTGGTAAAATAATGTTCACAGCAGTAGTGTGTTTTGGATTATCAACTATAATATTTGCAATATCAAAATCTGTTATTGTATCCTTTTTAGCTCTTTTTGTACTTGGTGCATCAGATGTAATAAGTGTTGTTATTCGTTCAACTCTAGTTCAACTTGAAACTCCTGATAACATGAGAGGAAGGGTAAGCTCTGTAAACATGATATTTATAGGTACCTCTAATCAACTTGGTGAATTTGAATCAGGTATTACAGCCTCACTTTTGGGTACTGTACCTGCAGCACTTCTTGGAGGTGTTGGAACCATTCTAGTTGTTCTTATTTGGAGAAAATTGTTTTCAAGCCTGTTTACTGTAGACAGCTTTGAAGGAAGTAAAAATTAACCTACTAAAAGGCACATTACTTTACCAATGTGCCTTTTAAAAAATTAGAACTATAGCTCTCTTAAAGTGAGTACTTTTAAGTTTTCTAAGTACACATAGGTAACTAATGTGAATATATCTGAAAGGAAACTATATTATGAAAGAAGAATTGCCAGCATGTCCTATTGAAACTACTCTTTTACTTATAGTTGAAAAGTGGAAGGTTCTAATACTTAGAGATCTTATGTATGAAACCAAAAGATTTATTGAAATTTTAAACCATATATAAAAAATAATGCAGGAGTTTATTTCTTCTAATTCCTGCATGCAACAATTATTATATTATAATCTATCTGCTATTTCATTTAAGTTCTCTGCCATAGATGTTATTTCTTCTATACTTGCTGTAATTTCCTGTGTAGCTGCAGCCTGTTCCTGACTTGAGGATAACGAGCTTTGGCTCATTTCACTAGACTCGCTCACCTTTTGTATAATCTTATCAGTTAGCTCTTTAATTTTAGGTACCGTACTCTTAGACTCTTCAGATAATTTTCTTATTTCATCTGCAACAACCCCAAAACCTTTTCCTATCTCACCCGCTCTTGCCGCCTCTATAGACGCATTTAACCCTAGCATTTTAGTTTGATTTGCTATATCTTTTATGAACTTTGTCACAGAATTTATTTCTTCAGATAATGATGTTATACCATCAATGCTATTATTTAGCTTCTGCTCGTTTACATGTATGTTTGATGCTGATGCTGCTAGTTCTTCAATAGTTGATGCTATTTCCGTAATACCATCCTCTAAGCTTTGTGATACTTCTTTTAGCTTTGATGCCACAACCTTTGGAATAAGTAGCCCAAAAGTTCCCACAATCTTTCCTGTTACCTCATCAACTATAGGATGACAAGCTGCAGAAACTGGAACGCCATATACAGAAGACGGGTATTCAATTGAAACAGCTTTATTAGTTTTTATAACCTTATCAGGAGTAGTATCAATTTTAAATTCATCACCTGCTCTTAGTTCAGGAAGCTCAAAATTTTCTGAGTGCTGTACTTCTACAAATTTATTTAAATCCGTTACAAATAATACTACACCATCCGAAAACATATCAGACAAAACTGGAGCAAAATCTTTGAACGCTGACATCATTGGATGTAGAACTGGGAATACCATAGAAAACACCCCAACAACTTCGCCATCATCATCTAATATAGGATCGGCTATAACCTTTAATCTAATTCCATACAATGAACGCGGAACATTCTCTACAAATCTTTTCTTTTCTCTCAGAGCCTTAACATTTACACTTTCAGCATTTAATTTTTCTCCAACTTGAAATATATCCAAATTAAAATCCATAGATGCTTTTCTCCAAGTAAACACGTTACCATCACTTATCAAGTAAATAACACCTCCTGGTACTTCATCTACTTGAAGCTCACACATACCCTTTATGTAATCTATACCATGTACTGAAATCATAATACACTCTCCCTTTTAAAATTTAAGTTTAAGCTTTGATTACAATAACGTTTTTGACCATATAATCTCTTGTTAACCACGTATCATCTTCAAATTTAAACATATACATATTATATACTATAATGCTATTTTTTTCTACGTTTTTCTTTTATATTCGACTTTTTAGCTTCCATTTACTGAATATAAGCATGTTTTATTTTCTTACTTCCGGTTTATCTCAAATTTTTCTTCATTAAATATTTTCCTAAGAAATATAACAAGAGTTTGATAAATTGCCCACTTGTATAATTTTACCTTATTAGTATAATAAATATATTAACTAATAATCAAAGGGAGGGCATTAAATGTTAAAGATAACTTTCTTAGGTACAAATGGTTGGTTTGATTCAAATACAGGGAACACCCCATCAGTTCTAATTGAACATAGGAATTATTATATAATTTTAGATGCAGGAAATGGTATATCAAAATTGAGAAATTGCATTTCTTCTGATAAGCCTGTTTATCTTTTTTTAAGTCACTTTCACTTGGATCATATTTCAGGTCTACATACTTTACCCTTGAATAAATTTTCAAAAGGATTATACATTATAGTTCCAAAAGGCGGAACTAAATTAATTAATCAATTTGTAAACGTTCCATTTACAGTTCCTATAAAGAAGCTGCCCTTTAAAACTGAAATAATAGAGGCTTGTAATAAGCTTAATTTTCTCCCATTTAAAGCAACCTTTCTACCTTTAGTTCACAGCTCATATGTTCTTGGTATAAGACTTGAGATTGATAGTAAAACAATATCCTACTGCACGGATACTAGCTATTGTTTTAATGCAATTACTTTAGCTAAAAATGCAGATTTATTAATATCTGAATGTAGCATGAAGCCCTTAGGCACTGATGACGCTTCTGTGCATTTAAACCCAGAATTAGCGTCTAAGATTGCAAAAGAAGCTGGTGCAAAAAAATTAATGCTTATTCACTTTGATGCAGCTAAATATCTAACTCTAGACGATAGAAAAAAAGCAGAACTTGCTGCAAAAACTATCTTTAATAACTCCTATGCCAGCTATGATGATCTAGAACTCCAAGTATAGTTCTATTTTATAAATGACATGGTATGTACTATTAATCTATTGACAAGGGAAGCCATTTCTTCTGGGCTTTCCTTTAATCCATTTTTAATCCATTTATAGCTGATAGACGCATTACCAGTTAATATATAGTTGTACAGATATTCCAACTGTGCATCGTTATTAGACTTAAAGGCTGATTTAAAATTATCAATAGAATTATTATATACAGCTCCAAAAAACTTTATTAAAAAACCATAATCTCTATGGGAACTAAAAAAAATTTTAAAAAGTTCCTTATTTTTTGCAATGGCCTTAAAAATTTCATTTACAGTGTTTTCAATTTTTGTCTCTCCTTCTGAATCCCTAAGCGAGGATTTTACTTCCTCAAATAGTTCTTCCTCTATTGAATCCAATAAATCGTATGGATTGGAATAATGAGTATAAAAGGTACTCCTATTTATATCTGCCAAATTACATATCTCTGTAACCGTCACCTTGTTTATAGGTTTATTTTTTAAGAGGGTAATTAAACTTTGTTTTATAACCATCTTTGTGTACTTTATTCTTCTATCTTCTATTCTATTCTTCATTGAATTTCCTCCAAAATAAACAACAAAATGTATATAATCTGTTGATTAAACAACACTTTTTTCTATATTAGTGATTGAATATTGATTTATTAAAAATTATAATTTATATATATTTTAAAAGCAAGATGTGGTAAAAACATAGAATATGAACATTTCTAGAACAGAATGGTATAAACCAAAATACTAAAGTAAACACTATAAATTACATAAACTTGATAAGGATGTGATTATAACATGGGAAAAATATTATTTTTAGGTATCCCCGCTTATGGACATGTGAATCCAACACTAGGTATTATAAGCGAATTAGTTAAACGTGGACAAGAAGTAACCTATTTTTGTACTGAAGAATTTAGAGAAAGAATAGAAAAGACAGGTGCTATCTTTAAAGATTATGGTAGTGCCATGGATCCCTCAAATAGAAAACATCACTTTAGTGCCTCAAATATGACCAAGGAAACTTTAATTGCCATAATTGAAAAATCACTTGATATTTGTGAAAAAGCTATTGAATCTGTTCTAGATAAAACAAATGGTACTAAATTTGACTACATTGGTTATGCTGCTGCATGTCCTTTTGGAAGCTTACTAGCACAAATATTAAAGCTGCCATCATTTTCATCTTTTGCAATTTTTGCTACTCCAGATGAAATTATGCCAAAAAGCCTTGAAGGCATTACCGAAGAATCTATGAAAGACACTCCTATAATGGAAAAATACATGAAGCTTAAATATGGGCTTAAAGAAAAATACGATATAGAACTTCCTGAAATAAAGAAGCTATTTTTTAATAAGGGAGATGTAAACTTCGCATACACATCAAAATATTTTATTCCAAATATTCAATATTATGATGACAGCTTTAAATTTATAGGTCCGCCTATATACGATAGAAAAGAGGATTTATCAAACTTCCCTTATGAAGAAATTAAGGATAAAAAGGTAATATACATTTCACTAGGTACTGTATACAGCAATTTTGATATTAAACTTTATGAGACATTCTTTAATGCCTTTAAAAACGAAGATGTAGTAGTCGTTATGACTGCATATAAAGTTGACTTATCACAATTTGATATACCTAAAAACTTTGTAGTTAGAAATTATATATCTCAAACAGAAATTTTAAAATATGCAAATGCAGCTGTAACGCATTCAGGAATGAACAGTACTAACGATTTACTGTTTAATAGCGTTCCTTTTGTAGCTATTCCTTTAGGTGCAGACCAGCCTTATATGGCATCAAGAACCGCTGATTTAGGCGCCTGCATTAAGCTTGATATAGATACTCTTACACCAGAGCTTCTAAGAAATTCTGTATATGAGGTAATGACAAACCAAAATTACATGGAGAACATAAGAAAAATCAATAATTCCTTCAGAGAAAGCGGTGGCTACAAAAGGGCTGCTGAAGAAGTACTAAAGCTTAAAGCAAGAACTGAAATTTTAAATTAAATTCATTCTATAAAAGTAGTTAAAATAACCTTTATTTTAGCTACTTTTTAGCATTTAAATTTATATAAGGAGGAGATTATATGATACAAATGTTTAGAGATTCAAAGATATTTGTTGTTTGTGTATCAAAGTATACCACAGGCGGTATTGAACTACTCCACCAATTGGTGTACAAGCTTAATAGCTTAGGCTTTAAGGCATATATGTTCTATGTTGGAGAAGACACTGAAAACCCAACACCAGATGAATATAAAAAATATAACATACAATATGTAAACACTATTGAAGATGATTCTAAAAACTTAATAATAGTTCCTGAAGTACTGACCATGTTTCTATATAGGTATGAAAAAATAAGAAAAGCCATATGGTGGTTAAGTATAGATAATTATTATGATTCCATAAAGATTTTAGAAAAAAATAAAGATAATGAAAAAATCAAAGCTCTACTTGGTGATTTTAAGTATTTCAACTTTGAAGATAATAATATAATTCATCTAGCTCAATGCGAGTACATTACTGAAACTTTAAAAGAAAAAAACATTCCAAAGGTATACTATCTATCAGATTACTTAAATCGAGATTTTCTAGAAAACAATTTAGATAATGATCTTTTTAATCGAGAAAACATTGTAGTATACAATCCAAAAAAAGGATTAGAGTTTACTGAAAAGCTTATGAAAGCTCATAAATCTATTAATTGGAGACCAATTATAAATATGAGTAGACAGGAAGTAATTGATTTACTAAAAAAGTCAAAAGTTTATATAGATTTTGGTAACCACCCCGGCAAGGACAGACTACCACGTGAAGCTGCTATTTGTGGCTGCTGCGTTATAACAGACAAAAAGGGCTCTGCAAAATATTTTAAGGATGTTCCAATTGATGCTTCCTTTAAATTTGAGGATGAAGAAAAAAATATCCCTCTCATATTAAATAAAATATCAGAATGCTTTGAAAATTTCCACACCGAAAGCTTAAAATTTGATAATTATAGGGCCATAATTAGAAACTCTGAAAAGGATTTTGAGCAGCAAATATTAGATATCTTTGAAAAACAACTAGTAACTCAATAATATATTTTGAGAACGGACAAGTTATTTAAATTTGTCCGTTCTTCATTAAAAATACATACATAGAAAACCTCCCTTTAGTAAATATCTAAATAAGACTAATACTATAAAGTGGGGAGAATAATTATGAAAAAATATCAAGGATTAATTTTAATTTTGGTAACCTTTCTTTTAACCTATATATTCTGGCTCTTTGAAACACCAGAAAAATCATTATCCCTATATAGACGGTACTCGCAGTTTATATCCTCTATCGCACTAATTGCTCTTACTTGGATAAACTTTATTGCTACTAGACATCACTATGTTGATGATTTTTTTAATGGACTTGATATCTCCTACATATACCACAAATATTTAAGTATTCTTATTGTATTTCTCATTTGGGCACATAACTTCACCCTAAAGATGGGAGGTTTTTCTGGAAAGCGTCCTACTAACTTTAAATCCCTTCCTAAAGGAGTTAAACCCTCCGGCGCCGGCATGTTTTTCTCCGGAAAGCAATTAGGTACTTTCAGTCTATACCTTTTCACTGGTCTTGTGATAATTTTTCTTGTGCTTTACAAATTAGAATATGAAAATTGGAAAAAATTCCACACCATAATGATAGTACCATATATTTTAGGAGTTCTTCATTACTATTTATCCTCTGAATACAAAGTTTTTTCCCTAAGTGCCTTTAGTTTATGGATGAACCTATTTAACTTAATTGGTGTTTTGTCAATTATTTATAGTATATTTATATATGAATTTGTTTCCTTTAAGCACAAATATAAAGTTACAAGTATTAATGAAATTGCGAAGGATACCTTTGAAATTACAGGAACTTCCCTTAAAAATGAACTCAAATATAAAGCAGGACAATTTGCATTTATAAAAATTCCTGAAAAAAAGAGCTTTTTCCCCTCACATCCTTTTACTATGAGTAATTCCAATAAATCTAACGAGATTCAATTTTCCATAAAGGTTCTAGGTGACCACACCAAAGCTCTAAAAGAAAATTTAAAGGTAGGCGATACTTTATCCGTAAGCGGTCCTCACGGAAAATTCAATTATGAAAATGGCCTAAAACATCAAATATGGATTGCCGGCGGAATAGGCATAACTCCTTTTAGAAGCTTTTGGCAGGCTGAACTTCCTTCTGACTACACTGTGGATTTATTTTACACATATAACAATGAAAATGAAGGTGCTTATATCAATGAACTCAATTCTATTAATAAAAATAGCAATCTAAATATACACTCGATTGATAGCTCCAAAAATGGATTTTTAGGACTTGAAGACTTAGAAAAACATATAGATAAAAATCTTGAGTATTCAGTATTCTTTTGTGGTCCAAAGCCAATGAGAGAAAAACTTCGACGAGATTTTGAAAAAGTGAACTTTAAAATCAAAGATATGAATTATGAACATTTTCATTTTAAATAAAGGGGAACTTTCGCCCTTATTTTGTTAATACAGACAACGCAGTATTTAACTTTATATTTTTTTGAAATTATCCCGCATAAATATATAGTTTGTGAAAATATAAATAACGAAAAAAACTATGAACGAATATATATGCTTCCACCCAAAAGGTTTATATAACTTTAATATAACAGCTAAAGGTTCAAGTACATACGCACCAAAAAAAGAATAAATAAAGGCTTTCAAAAAAGGATTTATTTCAGTTTTATACTGAAGAAAAATCATTGTAGTAACTGGCATCACTGTAGAATCCCATGGTGCCATTGGTGGAAATATTGGAAGAAGCTTTACTGGGTATTCCCATAAACCCAGCGTAGTTCCAAGTACATCCGTATATGTTGCTATAAGCATAGTAAAAAAACCGGCATAAAGCAATCTTCCTGCACTTTCTTTTTTTCTTATGATTACCCACAATATCCATGGAAGTATTGCTATTAGCACTTGAAGCCACCAGCGCCAGGTATATATCATATGATTTGACCATAAATTATAAAGCTTCAAAGTTACTTTATTAAATTCTTTAAATACTTTATCCATACTGTATATAGTGTTATAATTCATTATTACACCTACTCTGTTTTAAATTATTTCATCTCAAGAATACTAATATTAAATTTTATCATCAACACTACTGCACATATCATAGATATAACCCATGCTAAAAGAGGTTCTTTATAGTGGATCCTTAAAATCGTAAACATTACAATGTCAAAAATAAAAGAATAAACTACCTTCCAACCATTTTTATAAAAAAACTATTAAAAACATATAATATGAATTCTATTAGTGAGTATATACCCGAACATAATAATACGTAAATTATTTTCTTACCGACTTTATTTGGATAGAATGTATTATATAAAATTATAGTTGTCGGAAACAAGGTAATAGCAATAAATATATCTGTAAAAGTATGATTAATAAGGTTTCCACCATACATCCATAATGGATGATTATAAAACGAAAAATTATATGCCATATCTCCTAGTATAAAAAATAAAATAGTAGAATAGTATTCGCTCCATTTACTCCATTCTCCAAATCTCCAACATATTAAAACAGCAGCAGCTCCAACAATTATATCAATCAACATACCCTGCACTAACATATATGCTTATATAAACTGTAGTTTATGCAAAAATAAATATTTAATTATACTTTATAAAATTTAATTTCTAGGAGTATACTGAATTTTTTCATTTTTTAAATTACGAAAAGTAAGTAATTATTACATTATGTGATAAAAAATTCACATGCCTGTTTTAGGTATCAGACGATTTATGTATTTTTACAAGGTATTTTACAAGAAAAAGTTGTACTTTTTTATAGTTTTACCTGTAGTACTTTTCCTATTTTGGTGCTATAATCAAGGTAACAAAACTTTTTTACGTTAAGGAGAATTTCTATGGTAAGTTACAAAATACTGTCGGTAGCTAATAAATTGAAAAACATAAGAGATAAATACGGCCTAAGTCAAGAAGATCTGGCAGGAAATGAGATAACTAGAAACCTTATAAGCCAGATAGAACATAATAAGGCAAACTTAACTAGGAGTGCTGCCGAAATAATGCTTAAGAACTTAAAAAAAATTTGTGATAAAAAAAATGTACAAGTTGATGAAGATATAAACTATTTGATGGAAGATGAGAAATCGCAAGCAATTAAAGTGCTTGATAAATATATAGACGATTTGAGAGATTTGACTATTTATAAGGATAATGTATTTATAAATAAGCTAAGGGAAGTAGAAGATTTCTTGGTCACTTGGGATTTTAGAGACAAAAAAATTACTATTTTTGAGCTTGCTGGTGACTACTTTTCTAGTACAAATGATTTTTATAATGCATCCTTATATTACGAAAAAGCAAAGGCACTAATAGATATAAATATTTACAGCGATAATATAGTACATATCTTAAGAAAATTGTCCATGACCTATTATTACATGTTGAGATATCAGGATGATATAAACTGCTGTGAATTTGCATTAAAGCAGTTTAAAAATATGGATGAGGAGTACAGATGTATCTTCCTTTTTAACAGTTCCTTGTGTTATGGTCAATTAAAAAAATATGATTTAGCCCTTAAAAGGCTTAATGAAGTCGAATCTATAATAAAAAATATTGATCAGAATAAATACTATGAAGTGCTTATTCAAAAGGCTATTTGTTATCAATGGATGAAGGAATATCAAAAAAGTTTAGATATATATAATAAACTACTAGAAAGTATAGACAAAAGTGATTATGAAAAATATCTTTTTATATTGGTTAATTCTTCTGACATTTATGTAGAAAATTCAAATTTTGAAAAGGCAGAATCAAATTTAAGAATTATACTTGAAAATATAAACAATTTGAATGAAAGTTCAACTCTTCTACCTTCTACATACCTTGAGATGAGCAGGATCTTGAAAAAATTAGGTTATACAAAGGATGCTGAGTTATATTGTTTAAAATCATTAAATTATGCTAAGCGAAATACTCATTACTATTTAGTAAATGATATATATGGTGAATTGCTAGATATATATAAAACCTTAAATGTTCCTGAAAAAGTTCAGACTATAAAAGATGAATTTTTTTCAAATTCTAGTAGGGACAAAAATTTAAATTCTAAACTTATGTTTAAATTATTAGATTTTTACTTTGCCACCAATGATATTCACTCTATTAAAGAGATATATGATTTTAGTAAAAATTTTATACAAGAAAGGATGATCAATCTATGTTATTAAAAAAACACAAATTAGCTTTTTCAGTACTTGCTTTAACTCTATTATTCTTAGGAGTTAATTTCTTAGGTAATAACGTAGGACTATCTGTTTCACCAATGACACCATGGTAAAATTTTTAAGGTGGGTAAATTTTATTATGTAAAAAAAATTAGGGGTTCTAAAGACTTTAAATCTTAACACAATGAAGAATGCTCTCTTTTCCAAGCGAAAAGAGAGCATTTTTATGTAATAAATTTTTTATAATAGAGCAAACTAAACCCAAAATCAGTATAAAATGAGGTGTATATAATTATGCTCCATACAATTTGTCCTCCTACTTCCAAAAGAGTAGCTATGAATACTAGTAATGAAATTAACCTTAAAATTCAGAAAAAACTTTGCTCAAATATTGAGGCCTACAACAAAATGAGCAAAGAAGAAATATTATCTAAAATCCATGAACTTGATGCAGAATGGGATATAGAAAGAATACTAGAGACCAATGCAGCTTCTATTATATTATTGAGTATCGCTGCAGGCCTTATAAAAAAGAATTCTGGATATTTTAAATTTGCTGGGATTGTTTCAGGCTTTTTACTCCAACATGCAATTCATGGTTGGTGTCCTCCTTTGCCACTTCTTCGAAAAATGGGCATTAGAACACAAGAAGAAATAGACGAAGAAAAATTTCACTTAAAAAGGCTATGGGAAAAGAAATTCGATAAGCTTTAGTTAAAATTGAACTGACCCCTGTCTACTTGACAGGGGTCAGTTCAATTTTATATTTTAGTTGCTTTTAAATTTGCCTTTATAAGTATCATATATTTATAAATTTTTCAAACCCTTCTGCATATTTTGTAGGTGAAAAATCTATTATTTCGTATTCAGCAATATTTTTTAAATAAAAAGGATCTTTTTCAAGTATTTCTTTGACCTCCTTTTGGCTTTCAGCCTTGCAAAGAATTACACCACCTATTCTTGGATTTCTTCTTCCTGAACAAATAAATTTCCCCAATGAATAATATTTATTCAAATATTTTATATGATTTTCTAATTCTTTATCAACTTCCTCAACGGGTTTTATGTATTTTAATAATAAAATAAACACAATCTTTTTCCTCCAATATTATCTTTATATAATAAATTACACTTATGTAGTGGATTATAGTTAATATATGCTCTATATTATAACATCAATTTTAAGATAATGTATATTTTCATATAAATATTAACACTCCTTATCTATAGTTCGAAACAAGCTAAATTTATATTTTAGCTGTTTTTTGTGTGAAATAAAACTTTCCTATTGCAAACGTAACAATGTTATGTTATATTGTATTCATGAAGAGAATAACTGGAGGAATAGCTATATGGATGAAACTAATTTAATTTCTAAAAAAGAACTTCTTGAGATAACTCATATTTCTTATGGTCAGCTGTATAGATGGAAGAGAAAGAAACTTATACCTGAGGAATGGTTCATAAAGAAATCCAGCTTTACTGGGCAGGAGACCTTTTTCCCTAAAAATGAAATCTTAGATAGAATTGAAAAAATTAAGAGCTTTAAGGGGGATGTATCATTAGATGAGCTTGCCAATATATTTTCCCCAAATCTTTCAGAGCTTTCTTTAGAAAAAAAAGAAATGCTGGAACAAAACATTGTTTCGCAAACTATAATGAACTTATATACTAGCATTCATGAAAATTCAAATAACTTTTCATTTAACGAACTACTTTTCATGACTATATTAGATAGGTTCCTAAAATCCGGGAAAACAAGTTTAGAAGAAGGTAAACTCATACTTCATACTCTTGAAGAAAATTACAAAAATTTTGATGACCGATATTGTGACGTAGTATTAATAAGAAAACTAGGAATAGCTATATGTTTTCTTATGCTTATACCAAATGAGATATATATTGAAAATACAGCATCTCTTGTTCTAAAAGTAAACGCTAGAGAATGTTTAGAAGAATTAAAATCAAAATTATCACTATAAAATAAAGGAGATTTTAAAATGGAAGAAAAATTATCAGACGTAAAAGTATCTGGAAGCGGAAGTATAGGTGGAGGAAACTATGACGAAGTAAAAATTAGTGGCTCTGCTAAAATAAATGGTAATGTAAATTGCAACAGTTATATGTGTTCAGGCTCTTCTACTGCTAATGGAAATATTACTGCCAAAGAGATAGTTAAAATTTCAGGAACAACTAAAGTACACGGTGATTTAAATTCTGGAGATTTAATTGTAAGCGGCTCTTCCCGTACCTTTGGAAATGTTACTGCTAAAAAAATCAAAATAAGTGGCTCAAGTGATATTGAAGGAAATGTTCACACTGACAGTATAGATATATCCGGTTCAGTTTCTATAGGTGAGGATTGTGAAGCAGAACATTTCCATGCAAGAGGAGGCTTCGAGATAGCTGGATTATTAAATGCTGGTGATATTGAAATATATATGTATGGAAAATGTAGAGTAAAGGATATAGGTGGAGAGAATATAACAGTAAAATTAGGTTCTGGACATTTTATACATGAGATGATGAACCTTTTCTTTACCCGCGGAAGATTGGTAACCAGCATAATCGAAGGCGATAATATTTATCTCGAGCACACGGACGCAAAAATAGTGAGAGGAAACAATATTACAATAGGCCCTAACTGCAATATTGAAAATATAGAATATAAAAATCAACTGAATATGGATCAGAGCTGTAAGGCACTTTGCAAAAAGGTTGATGAATAAAAAAGTGTGAGAAAAATCTATAGCTTAAAAAACAAAAGGCTTTCTATGATAAAACAAAAATCATAGGAGGCCTTTTGCTATAGGTAAAAAATACATTTAGTGAATAAAAAAACAAACTCAACACTTATCGATTTTACTTTATTCTAATAATACGTAATACACCCACTTATAACTAGTATTTGGCAATAAAAATAGTTATAATCATTAATTATTGTTAAATGTTTGACAATCTTTAATTACTGTTATATAATAATATTATAGAAAATAAAATGACTGCATAATTTTACTATAGAAATACAAGCGTTAAATATGTACATATCAACGGTTTATCACATTAGAAGTAAATAATGTAAGGAAACCACACTCTATAATTTATAAGGCATCAAAGTGTGTTATATAATACAATAAGTTTTATTTGCAATAGTTTGTTAAATATCAAACTAATAATAAATTTTATAAAGGAGTGTATATAAATGAAAGTTACAAATCAAAAAGAACTAAAACAAAAGCTAAATGAATTGAGAGAAGCGCAAAAGAAGTTTGCAACCTATACTCAAGAGCAAGTTGATAAAATTTTTAAACAATGTGCCATAGCCGCAGCTAAAGAAAGAATAAACTTAGCTAAATTAGCAGTAGAAGAAACAGGAATAGGTCTTGTAGAAGATAAAATTATAAAAAATCATTTTGCAGCAGAATATATATACAATAAATATAAAAATGAAAAAACTTGTGGCATAATAGACCATGACGATTCTTTAGGCATAACAAAGGTTGCTGAACCAATTGGAATTGTTGCAGCCATAGTTCCTACTACTAATCCAACTTCCACAGCAATTTTCAAATCATTAATTTCTTTAAAAACAAGAAACGCAATATTCTTTTCACCACATCCACGTGCAAAAAAATCTACAATTGCTGCAGCAAAATTAATTTTAGATGCAGCTGTTAAAGCAGGAGCACCTAAAAATATAATAGGCTGGATAGATGAGCCATCAATAGAACTTTCTCAAGATTTGATGAGTGAAGCTGATATAATATTAGCAACAGGAGGTCCTTCAATGGTTAAAGCGGCCTATTCATCTGGAAAACCTGCAATTGGTGTTGGAGCAGGAAATACACCAGCAATAATAGATGAGAGTGCAGATATAGATATGGCAGTAAGCTCCATAATTTTATCAAAGACTTATGACAATGGAGTAATATGCGCTTCTGAACAATCAATATTAGTTATGAATTCAATATACGAAAAAGTTAAAGAGGAATTTGTAAAACGAGGATCATATATACTCAATCAAAATGAAATAGCTAAAATAAAAGAAACTATGTTTAAAAATGGAGCTATTAATGCTGACATAGTTGGAAAATCTGCTTATATAATTGCTAAAATGGCAGGAATTGAAGTTCCTCAAACTACAAAGATACTTATAGGCGAAGTACAATCTGTTGAAAAAAGCGAGCTGTTCTCACATGAAAAACTATCACCAGTACTTGCAATGTATAAAGTTAAGGATTTTGATGAAGCTCTAAAAAAGGCACAAAGGCTAATAGAATTAGGTGGAAGTGGACACACGTCATCTTTATATATAGATTCACAAAACAATAAGGATAAAGTTAAAGAATTTGGATTAGCAATGAAAACTTCAAGGACATTTATTAACATGCCTTCTTCACAGGGAGCAAGCGGAGATTTATACAATTTTGCGATAGCACCATCATTTACTCTTGGATGCGGCACTTGGGGAGGAAACTCTGTATCGCAAAATGTAGAGCCTAAACATTTATTAAATATTAAAAGTGTTGCTGAAAGAAGGGAAAATATGCTTTGGTTTAAAGTGCCACAAAAAATATATTTTAAATATGGATGTCTTAGATTTGCATTAAAAGAATTAAAAGATATGAATAAGAAAAGAGCCTTTATAGTAACAGATAAAGATCTTTTTAAACTTGGATATGTTAATAAAATAACAAAGGTACTAGATGAGATAGATATTAAATACAGTATATTTACAGATATTAAATCTGATCCAACTATTGATTCAGTAAAAAAAGGTGCTAAAGAAATGCTTAACTTTGAACCTGATACTATAATCTCTATTGGTGGTGGATCGCCAATGGATGCAGCAAAGGTTATGCACTTGTTATATGAATATCCAGAAGCAGAAATTGAAAATCTAGCTATAAACTTTATGGATATAAGAAAGAGAATATGCAATTTCCCTAAATTAGGTACAAAGGCGATTTCAGTAGCTATTCCTACAACTGCTGGTACCGGTTCAGAGGCAACACCTTTTGCAGTTATAACTAATGATGAAACAGGAATGAAATACCCTTTAACTTCTTATGAATTGACCCCAAACATGGCAATAATAGATACTGAATTAATGTTAAATATGCCTAGAAAATTAACAGCAGCAACTGGAATAGATGCATTAGTTCATGCTATAGAAGCATATGTTTCGGTTATGGCTACGGATTATACTGATGAATTAGCCTTAAGAGCAATAAAAATGATATTTAAATATTTGCCTAGAGCCTATAAAAATGGGACTAACGACATTGAAGCAAGAGAAAAAATGGCACATGCCTCTAATATTGCGGGGATGGCATTTGCAAATGCTTTCTTAGGTGTATGCCATTCAATGGCTCATAAACTTGGGGCAATGCATCACGTTCCACATGGAATTGCTTGTGCTGTATTAATAGAAGAAGTTATTAAATATAACGCTACAGACTGTCCAACAAAGCAAACAGCATTCCCTCAATATAAATCTCCTAATGCTAAGAGAAAATATGCTGAAATTGCAGAGTATTTGAATTTAAAGGGTACTAGCGATACCGAAAAGGTAACAGCCTTAATAGAAGCTATTTCAAAGTTAAAGATAGATTTGAGTATTCCACAAAATATAAGTGCCGCTGGAATAAATAAAAAAGATTTTTATAATACGCTAGATAAAATGTCAGAGCTTGCTTTTGATGACCAATGTACAACAGCTAATCCTAGGTATCCACTTATAAGTGAACTTAAGGATATCTATATAAAATCATTTTAAAAAATAAAGAATGTAAAATAGTCTTTGCTTCATTATATTAGCTTCATGAAGCACATAGACTATTTTACATTTTACTCTTGTTTTTTATCTTTCAAGTGGTTGCTTGTACGAATCTGTACCATCTTTAATATTAATTACCTTGTATCCTTTACTCCACAATTCTTTACAGGTCTTTTCGCTTTTTACTCCTGCTTGACAAACTATATAATATTCGTCTGTTTTATTAATATACTTTTCTGGTTCTTTTAAAAGTATATCCATTGGTATATTTCTGGAAGTTGGTATATGCCCTTCTTTAAAATCATCATTTTCTCTTACATCTATTAAATGAATATTTCCCAATTTTCCATGCAAGTCATGAGCACTTATTGAAGTAAAAGTATCACTGCCTAAAGTAGAAACCATATAAACTACCTCCTTTTATATTATAATACACCAATGATCGAGATACTACAGAAAGCTTAACTTTAAGCTACCTTATACTCTAGCTTAACAATACTATTTTTCCCTTAAAGCTAGTTTATATTTATATATTTCAATAAAAAAGACATGCAATGTTTTGGATAACTTGTATGTTATTCATTATATAGATTCTTTTAAAATATCATAGCTGAATTCTATTATTTCATCACAGCTTATTCCCTTTTTCTTTAACTCTACGCATTGGCATGTTCCATATTTTTCCTTAATTTTATTAATTAAATTTCTACTCAACTCTCTAGTTTCATTTGCAGCCTTTCCTGATTCTCTTCCCTTTACTGCTCCAATTGCCATAAGCGTTCCTGTAATAGCACCACAAGTAGTTCCAACCGCCATTCCTGCTCCAAAAGGAGTTGCTATAGAAACTGGAATATTTAAGCCTTTATCCTCATTTATTGCCTTTACAATAGATTCTGCACAATTATAACCTTCCTTATGAAATTCAATTACCTTTTTCATTTTGATTCCTCCATTTATCCTTTAAAATATTTTCTATTTTATTTCATACTATCACATGTTAATTATCTCTCTAGTGGTCTTATATACGCTGATGTACCCCCTGAAATATTAACTACATTGTATCCTTTACTTATTAATTGTTTGCAAGTTTTTATGCTTCTTGCTCCTGACTTACAAACTATGTAGTATTCTTTTGACTTATCAATATATTTTTCTGGTTCTTTTAAAATTATCCCCATTGGTACATTCTTAGCTGAAGGTATATGACCGTCTTTATACTCGTAATCTTCCCTAATGTCTATTAAATTAATTTTTCCTATTCTCTCATATAAATCATGTACACTTATAGAACCAATTTCATTATTTTTAAAAATATTAAACATAAACTTCCTCCAATTTATATTAGTATCTTCTTATATACTAATATAAATCTAGAATATACTTTTGTCAATATAAAATGCAAAAGCATGCAATTACTTTATAAGTTTTGCATGCTTTACTTTATATCACAATAATTTTCTTTTAAAACCTTAATTACATTTGTTATCCTATTATCCTTTATTGAATAGGTAATAGAAAGTCCCCTTTTCTCTGAGCTAAGTATTCCATGTGCTCTCAATAAAGCTAAATGCTGAGACAGTGCTGATTGTGTCAAGGTATTTATTTTTTCATGAAGTTCAGTTACTGTCATAGGTGCATCAATAAGATGACAAACAATCATTAATCTATTTTCATTAGCTAGAACTTTTAGTAACTCTGCTATTTCCCTAGCATTATCAATCATTAAAACTCCTCCTAGGAACATTATATAAGTATATTATAAAATAATGTTATCCCAAGAACTGTGGGGTTGTCAACCTATAATTAAAAATCATATTTTGTTTCAATATTATAATTGTTCTAATATTTCTTCAGTATTTCTGATCCTTCCTAGCCTTGGAAATATATATTTACAAACATAGGCATGTTCTTCCCTTGATCTTGCTGTCATTGCATCCTCAACAAAAATTTGATTGTATCCATGCTGAAAAGCTTCTCTAGCTGTAGTATCAACACCTATTCCTGTAGAAATACCGCATAGCACCATAGTATCTATTCCTCGACGCCTTAACTGTAAATCTAAATCAGTACCGTAAAATGCTCCCCATTGCCTTTTTGTAATAGCATAAGTATTTTTTATATTGGATATTTCTGGTACATAGCTATCCCATCCTTCTGGGCGCTTAATTTGATTAATTTCCGAATCCAACTTAGGCTTAAGCATGTCCTTTCCATCAATAGTTGAGACTTTTACAAGAACTACAAAAGCCCCTTTATCTGTAAATGCTTTAACTAATTTACTTGCTTTTTCTACAACTTCTTTTCCTGTATAAGGCGCATGCTCTCCAGCTACAATGCCTTTTTGCAAATCTATAACCACAAGGGCCGTTTTTTCTATTTCTAAATTTTCCATATTGTTATCTCCTTTATATTAAACTATTTCTTTTAAATTAAGTTTTTTATACACTTTAAAATAAACCCACACTGCATTTATAAGCAGCAGTGAACTGGTAATAAAAAATACATATCTAATTCCTAAATAAGCTGAAACCTGCCCTCCTAAAACTGAACCTCCAAATACACCAAGGTATCCTGCTGACATACTAAGTCCAAAAATTCTTCCTGTAATAGCCGTAGGTGTGATTTTCTTTACTAATATATTAACTGATGGAGTTAATCCTCCTGATGCAAGTCCTAATAAAAATCTAAAAAACATTAACTGCCATGGATTTTTAACAAAAGCTTGCGGTATAAATACTATACCTGCAACTATGAGGGCACCAAGCATAATCTTATGAGGTCCAATTTTATCAGAAATTTTTCCAAGCCTTGGTGCTGCAACTATGTTAGCAAGTCCCGAAGCTGAAAAAACCAACCCTGCTATAAAAGCAACATGACTAGTATTCCTTGATAGCTTAGAAACATACTCTGTCATAATTGGTTCTATTGAGTATAATGCTAAGGTTAATATAAAAAACGTTACAAGAATAGTTATAGTAAGACTTTTTTCAGGAACGCTATTCCATACTTTCTTCATACTATCAACCTTTTTATTTTCACGTACAAAATCTTCCTTCACAAACAGCATTGTAGCAATAAATACAATTATAAGCAGTGCACCTGTTATGAAAAATACATTTTGTGTACCAAAGGCTTCTTCTACAAAACCACCAATAGTTGGTCCAAGAAGTGATCCTGCAATACCAGCAGTTGAAAGTGTGCCGAGTGCCCATCCAGCATGTTCTTTATCCGTTTGTGTTGCAATTAGCGTAGTGCAAGCTGTGCTGTAACCAGTTATAACACCCTGAAGCAATCTCAATACTATAAGCACATATACATTTGATACAAAACCCATACTAAATATAATTATTCCCATACCAAAACTTGCTCTAAGAAGCATAGGCTTCCTACCAAATTTATCAGCAGCTTGCCCCCAAATAGGAGAAAAAATAGCTGATACTATAAAGGT
Organism: Clostridium acetobutylicum ATCC 824; assembly: GCF_000008765.1. Taxonomy (NCBI): domain Bacteria; kingdom Bacillati; phylum Bacillota; class Clostridia; order Eubacteriales; family Clostridiaceae; genus Clostridium; species Clostridium acetobutylicum. The sequence goes on along the minus strand of NC_001988.2, from coordinate 30,273 downwards.
AATCCCAAAAGCAATACCTGAAAACTCTTCAACTAAGGATGAGCTATTAACCCCAAGATGTCTTATGTAAAGAGGTAGTACTGGGGCAATTTGACTCATTCCTATACTGGTTATAAACATTCCAAACCAACAAACTATCAAATTTTTTTTCCACATTTTCATAAATTCAGTCCTTCTTTCTATAAGCTATAGTATAAACTATACAATGTAGTTTGTAAACTATAAAATATAGTTTGTAAAAAAACTCTTAACATGTTAAGATATTTTTATAAGATTATAGGGAGTGATACAGCAGTGAAAAAACGGAATTTAACCAAAGAGAAAATCATCCAAATCGCCTTTTCGTTAGCTGACGAAATTGGTCTTGATAAGGTTACCTTTCAAAAACTTGCAGAAAAATTGGATATAAAATCTCCATCTTTATATAATCACTTTTCTAATATGAGTGATCTCAAAATAAGCATGACAACATATTTATTAAATTCATTGAATTTTAAATTAATGCAGGACCTAGTTGGAAAAAGCGGAGAAGCTGCTGTGAAAATTTTTGCCTATACATATAAGGACTTTGCTATGGAAAATAAGACTGCTTACAGACTATTTTTAAGTACTAAAACCACAGAAAACGAAGAAGTGAATCGTATGGCAAAGGAAACTAATAATATCATTCTTCAAGTTTTAAGCTTTTATATAAAAAATGACGTAGACTTAATACATAAAAGCAGAGCCTTAAGAAGTTTGCTACATGGCTATGTATCCTTAAGTTCTCTTGGATATTTTCAAAATAAAGTTGATTCAGAAGACAGCTTTCGCATAATGATCGATGACTTTATTTTATCCCTTTCCAAAAACACTTAGAATTATATAAGTTTATATAAAAAAATAGGACCAAAAGGTCCTATTTTTTTATCATTCATCATCATCCAAATGATAGGGATACGTTGATACAATTACGTTTTTATTTCTAAGAATACTCTCTCTAAGAAAGATTCCAGTATTGTTGTGAAGTAAATTTCCCCACCACTTATGAGTTATAAATTGCGGAAGAACTACTGTTATCTTCTCGTCATCAGATGCTCTAGATGCAATATCATCTATTGACTGAAGAAGTGGCGTAACTATATGTCTATACGGCGAATATTTGCTTACCAAAACTATATCCGTATCAAGCTCACTCCAGGATGCCTTTAACTTTTCCATTTGCTCTTTGCTTATGGATATGTTTAACGCAATCACGTTATCAGTTACACTTTTTGCATATTGAAGTGCACTCAAAGAAGCTTTATTTAAGCTAGCAATGGGAACAACTGCAAGATGTGTGAATTTTTTTTGTAAATCCGCCGCCTTATAATCTTTTAGATGTGCACGAAGCTGCTCTGCCACAATGTTGTAATGTCTTTTAATTGCAAGCATGATAAAAACTAAAATAGGTATTAAAATTATTACTATCCATGCTCCTGCTTCAAATTTTTCATAAGCTATTATCCCTGTTGTTATAGTTGTTACAACAGCTCCAAATCCATTTATTAAAGCTCTTATACGCCAATTTCTTTCTTTACCCTGTCTCCAATGAATTACCATACCTGTTTGAGCAAGTGTAAAGGACATAAATACTCCCACAGAGTAAAGTGGCAAAAGATTATGAGTAACTGCTTTAAATACTATAACTAATATTCCTGCAATAACAGATAAGGACACAATACCTATGGAAAAGCTTAGTCTTTTTCCCCTATGAGTAAATTGCCTTGGTACAAATCCATCCCTTGCTACGACATACATAAGCATAGGAAATCCAGTAAAAGCTGTATTGCAAGCCATTAAAAGTATTATAGCCGTTGAAACCTGAATCAAATAGAACATAAAGTTTCTTCCAAAAACTCCTTCTGCAATTTGAGCGAGTACTGTGACATTCTCTCCCGGAACTGCACGGTAAAGATTAGCTAAAATAGATGAACCTCCAAATATAAATAGTATTATAGAAGACAGTAGTATCATTACTATTTTAGCATTTCTTTGACTTGGTTCCTTGAAATTTGGCACAGAATTACTTACGGCTTCAAGTCCAGTTAAAGCAGAACATCCTTGGGAAAAGGCCCTCAATATCAGAAAAATGCTAACATCAGCTGTTTGCTTTAAGACAACTTTATTAACCTGATTTGCAGCTCCTCCCCAAAATGCATACTTAAATATTCCAAAAACTATCATAAACATCATACCGAATACAAATATGTAAGTAGGTAAGCTAAAAATCTTTGAAGACTCACTTACTCCTCTTAAATTTAAAATTGTTAGAACCACAATAAATACTATAACTATAAGTACTTTGTAATTTAATAATCCTGGAAATGCAGACAAAATAGCAGCTCCACCTGCACTAGCACTAACAGCAACCGTTAAAATATAATCAATTAAAAGAGCTGCTCCTGCCACAAGTCCCGGTACTGTACCTATATTTTCTTTTGCAACTATATACGCACCTCCACCTTGAGGATAAGCCCTTATTATTTGTAGATAAGATACCGTTAAAATGGCAAGCAGTCCAATTATCATTAATGCCACTATGCTAAGCCAAGTATATGCTTGAAGCCCTAACACAACTATTAATACTATTAAAATTTCTTCTGCAGCATAAGCCACTGATGAAATAGCATCGCTAGCCATTACGGCCAATCCAAAAGGAATATTAAACTTTTCATGAGAACCTTGCTCATTTGCCAAAGGCTTACCCAATAAGATATCCAGGAATTTATCCATCATAAATGCTTCCTCCAAAATGTTAGTATAAAAATATTATTAGTAAATTAATTTTATTTATACTTTATTTTGGGACTTACCTTGTTCCTTTTTTAATAAATATAAAAGCTTCTTGATTATGCTAATATTATGTATTAGGGTTAATATTAAATTCTAACCCTAATGCTTAGTATTAATATAATCAAGAAGCCTATTTAATACAAGCCTTGTATTTTCATATCTTATAATAGAAAGTTTATCAGTCCTTTTTTTGTATTTTTCATTATACTCCAGTAGATTTAAAATCAATTTACTCATAGCCTCATTACTATAGGCTTTCATAGTTTCCTTAGGATTTTCTTTAATATAGAGTGCATACTGTGCAACTATTGAAAAGCCAATATCATTTTTTTCTTTATCTTTTAAATTCAAAGTACTAATATAGTCTTTAAATTGTTTTCTTAAGTGTCCTGGAGCTGTAATAGGAGGAAAGATTACTAAATTACAATTTTCTCTTACCCAGCTAAATGAATGGCCTTTAAGCTTAAAACCATCCTTTTTTAAAACCCGATATAACAAAAGATCTTCTTCCTTATCCTCAGTAGGCTCGCTATTTATCTCCTCCAATATATTTTCATCTTCATTAGTATTTATAGTTTTCTTTAGTTTGTTATAGAAGCTATCTTTTGAATTCTTTTCATCCTTAGAATAAAAAGCCTTATTACATGCTTTTATTGGACTTACTGACTTTATACCCATACTTTCGCCTCCATAAATTCCATTTAACTACTAATATAGATAATCGTAGTTTAATTAAAAAATATAATAGGCTATAGATAGATTCAGTAAGAATATTCTGAATTTTTATTTTCAATTCTATAATGCACGCTTAAGATTACTATTTAAAATGCTATATTTTGAACTAATTATTTTGATTTGCAAAACGTTTCGAAAGACGTTCTAAAGGCTCGGGTTTATCATAACGATCCATAACAACTTCTATAAAAATCAAATGTTCACAATCCTTATCTGCCACTAAAAGAGCCTTTTCAAGTTCAGTTTCACTTTGTACTTTAAAGGTTAAGCTGCATTCTTTAGGACCTAAAACCTTTGGAACATTATGATATCGCCACATTTGAATATTGTTATATACTTGTTCTCTACCATGAATAGCACGTTCAATTGTATAACCATCGTTATTAATTAAAAAAATAATAGGTTTGATTTGTAAACGAAGCATTGTTGAAATTTCTTGTGCTGTCATTTGAAATGCACCATCCCCAATTAAAAGAATATTACGCCTTTTTTGATCAGCTAATTGTGAACCTAATAAAGCAGGAAGTGTGTATCCAATAGATCCCCATAAAGGTTGACCAATAAAAGTTGCATCTTTGGGTAGTTGTATGGTTGACGCACCAAAAAAGCATGTACCCTGTTCTGCTAATAATACATCTTTTTCTTTTATAAAGTGAGCAATACGCTCAAAAAAACGTTTTTGTGTAATTGGCTTCTCTTTTGCAAAATACTTTTGATTATCTGATTTGTAAGGCTTTATATCTAAATCCTCAAAGTTTCTATGCTCAATTTTACTTGTTAATTCTGTTAAAGCATCTTTCATCGTAATAGGTGCATATTTTTTACCTTTTGCCTTTATTGAAAAAGGATCAATGTGAATTACATTCCTTTTAGAAAATCCATGAGAAAATCCCCCTGTGGTTGAATCCGTCAATTTTACACCAACGCTAATAATGCAGTCTGCTTCATCAACTCGCTGCCTTAAATAAGGAGAACTTACATCACCATTATAAACACCAATAAATTGAGGGTGTGCTTCATTGAAAACACCTTTTCCCATACTTAGTGTAGCCACAGGAAATCCGGTTTTTTCGGCCAAGTTTTTAAGCACATGTTGAACTTGGTAACGATATACTCCATAATCTGCAAGAATAACAGGCTTTTTTGCCCTATTTATTATAGGTACTATTTCTGTAACAAATTCACATGCAGCCTCTTTGTTACTTGAAATAGTATAATCGAGTAATGGCTTTAATGGTTTGTTAATTGGTTTATCATATACATCAATCGGTAAATTTATAAGAACAGGACGTTTTTGTCTCCAGCATGAAATAAGAACACGATCAATTTCTTGTGCTGCATTTTCTTCGCTTAGTAATGCCTCAGCAACTGTTACTTCTCTAAACATTTCAAAAAAGTGATCAAACCTTCCGTCACCTAATGTGTGGTGTACATATAATCCATTGTCCCTAACTTTTGCTGTGGGGATACCTGTAATTTTAACAACTGGAACTTGCTCAGCGTATGCCCCAGCAATTGCGTTAATGGCACTTAATTCTCCAACACCAAATGTTGTAAGTATGGCTCCAATTCCATTTATTCTTGCATATCCATCAGCAGCATACCCAGCATTCAATTCATTGCAATTTCCAACCCAATCTATCCCTTTGTACTCCATTATATAGTCTAAAAAGGATAGATTGTAATCTCCAGGTACACCAAAGATATGCCGAATACCCAACTCTGATAAACGGTCTAACAAATATCTTCCAATTGTGTATTCACTCTTCAAAATTGTCACCTCCACCTTAATTAGGTCAACTAAGTTGACCTAATTATTATGATATAACAAGTCCCATTTTTAGTCAAGTACATTGACTTTTTAGGATGTAAACTTGTAATATAAAAAGATACCGATAAACTAAATTTTTATCATATGGTGCGTTATTTAAAAAAGAGAAGGCAGGAATTTTACTATGAATAAAGAAAAAGAACAGCAACTGAATGAGGCATTAGTGCTTTTTTCTTTTGCATATAAAACATTTACAGAAGAACCAGATTTGATTATTAAAAAGTATGGAATACAGCGTATACATCACCGTATTTTATTTTTTGTAGCTAGATTTCCAGGACTTAGTGTAAATGAACTGTTAAAGTTGTTAGAAATAAGTAAGCAAGCGCTGCATAAACCGATGCACATACTAATTAATAAAGGCTTGATTTTTAGTAAAGAATCTGATTATGATCGCAGGATCAAAGAAATTTTTTTAACAAATGAAGGTGAAAGGTTAGAAAAAGAAATCAGCAACATACAGCGCGAACACTTATTATCCATTTTTTCACAATTCCATAATGGCGATGAAAAATCATGGCTTGAAATTATGCGGCAATTATCATTAAAACGTTTAGGTTATGCTGCTTGGAACAAAAAAAAATAGCCCATTAACAGCGCCAACATTTCTAAATTATCTATGCTAAAATTCTCATGTTACTTAAGCCAATTTTTACATATTAAATTTTATATACTTTGTTAACTAAAAAAATCAGCCTAAAGAAAACCTAAAGGGCTGATTTTTATTTAAAACAATTACTACGTTAATATATTACTCTTTTTATGTGACAATAATGTTACAACAATAAATATAATATGTTAATACTTAATCTTACTATATCTTTGTATAATTAAAAAATAATTAGCTAACCTATTAAAAGTATTTAAATGCGTTTGTATATACTGAATCTTACATAATAGGGAGTTAATTTTATGAATATAGATTATATACTTATCTTAATGGGTTGGATCATAACTATAATTCTACTATTTAAATTTATTCCAAGAAATAAACTTTGCGAAGCTCAAGTAGCTTTTTTATTTAAGCTAAGTATAACCTGGGTATCAGGTTTAGTCGTATCACAATTAGGATTAATAGTTTACCCCGTTAGGTTTTTTCCCAATGCAAATAAAACAAGTTTCTCATTTGAATATTTTATATATCCATCAATTTGTGCACTTTTTATAACCAACTATCCAGAAAAGAAAAGCCGCTTTCAAAAGTTTATGTACTACTTCTACTTTTGCACCTACATAACAATTGCTGAAGTATTTGTTGAAAGATATACAAACATACTTAAATACGTACATTGGACTTGGTACGAAACCTGGATTACTCTTTTTATAACTTTTTTTATTTCAAGAACTTATAACCTTTGGTTCTTTAAACTACTAAAAAAAGAAGGGCATACTTAAATTGCCCTTCTAAAATTATGCCAAAATTTCTTTTAAAAACTCTAAACTCCTAATAAATAATAATTTTAAAATTTACTGGTTATAATATACTCAATATTAAAATTTTACACCACACAAAGAGGGTTACATTATGATACGTTTAAGCAAGCATCAACTCTTTACTTTAATATTTGTATTTGAAGTAGGAAGTACACCTATTTTTGCTTTAGGTATTGAAGCTGAACAAAATGCATGGATTGTAGTACTCCTAGCTCTACTAATAGGTCTTTTTATATTATGGAGCTATTTAGAACTTCAAAAAGCATTTCCAACTAAAGGTCTCGTTGAAATATTTACAAATATACTAGGAAAACCTCTAGGATTACCTCTTTGCATATTGTATGCCATGGGCTTTATTTGGGGCTGTGGCCGTAACTTAAGAGAATTTATAGAACTTATAGCAATGACTGTTATACCTCATACCCCTTTATGGATTATATTGTTTTTCTTTATAGGACTTAGTTTATATGTATCCGTTAAAGGCTTTGAGGTATTCGCACGCACTACTGAATTTATTTTCCCTACAATTATATTTTTTTTAATTATATTATTTGCCTTAATTTCTATATCCGGTGAGGTCCATTTTAAAAACTTAACTCCTATTTTGGGTGACGGCTTAAAACCAATACTTAAATCGCTACCAGGTGTAGTTTGGTTTCCTTTTGGAGAAATCTATGTATTTTTAATGTATTGGCATTATGTAAATGACATAAATACTATAAAAAAGGCTTCCTTTAAAGCAGTCATTTTATCCGGCATTCTTCTTTGTTTTACAACTATGATCAATATCTGTACATTAGGAGCAAAATATACTTCTATTGCGACCATTCCATTAGTAGAAACTTTAAGATTAATTAATATAGGTGATATAATAACACATTTAGATGTTATAGGTGTAATCATTATATTCCTAGGTGGTTTTTTTAAAATGACTCTGTATTTAAATGGAATTGCTATAATTATAAACTCAGTATTTAGTATAAAGAAAAGCCAACTAGTGTTGATACTTACAGGAATATTTATGATGTATTTTTCTATTTATTTTGAACCCAGTTTTGCATATCATCAGTGGATGTTTCCTTTTGATGCAAGATACTATGGTCTCCCATTCGCCCTTATATATCCTCAATTACTTCTACTTATCTACATATTAAAAAAGAAAAGAGCTGAACTATAATAAGGGGGAAGCAGCCAGCCAGAGAACTAAAGAATAACCTTTTAAATTTATGGTTAAACTATAGCAAATATTTAATAACTACCTACAAAGAATTGTATTAACAATTGGTTTAGAGGTTTTGGCTCGAACATCTTAATTCCTATAATACTTTTTTATAGGTGTAATTATTATATTTTTAGGAGGTTTTTTAAATGTTTGTACACCTAATGAATACTTTTAAAACTCTTGTAAAAGGACGCGGCTTTTACCCCATACTAATGGTTATAACAACTTGGACTTATTCTTTGATTCTATTTCTAGTTTTTATTTGGGAGCTTGTTTTATATATTTTTAAAGTTAAATATGATAATCCAGAATTTAAAGAAATCGTAAAAAAAAATTCAGATAAAAATAAAAAACAAAATTAAGATTTAAAAAGAAGGGCTGGTGAAATACAGTTGCTTAGTTACTTAAACAAAAAATTAAAATTCATAAAACATAAACCTCCAACTAATTATGAAAGTAATCAAAATTCTAAAAAAGAACTTAAACTTTCATCAAGTCTTACGAAAAATTTAAATACTCTTAAAGGCATTATTGGAACTAGCAGTGATACAATTTATAGAGAGTTCTCCTTTGGTTCAAAAATGCAAATAAAGGCAGCTTTGATTTTTTTTAAAGGACTTACAGAAAAGAAAATTATAAACCAAACCATAATGAAGCCCTTTATGTATGATGATAGAATAAAATCTTTGGAACCAGACTTATCAAGCGGAATCCTAAAAGTAGTAAAAGATGGACTGATTTCAGTTGGTGATGTAAAGGAAAGTGATGACATAAATAATTTAGTTTCTACTTGCCTTTCTGGAAATACTATATTTCTTTTAGATGGATCAAATAAAGCTCTAATAGTAGATACTCAGGGTTGGCCTTCAAGAGCAATAGAAGAGCCAAAAACAGATGTTGTGATTAGGGGACCGAGAGAAGGGTTCTCTGAAAATCTTAATTCAAATATGTCACTACTAAGACGTAAAATTAAAAATCCAAACCTTACTTTTGAAAATATGAAAATAGGTAAACAAACAGATACTGATATATGTTTAGTTTATTTAAAAAATGTTGTAAATCCAAAACTTATTGAAGAAATTCGCACTAGATTAGATAAAATTGATACAGACAGCATACTAGAGTCTGGATATATTGAACAATATATAGAAGATGAATCCTTTTCTATTTTCCCAACAATAGGTAACTCAGAAAAGCCAGACATAGTAGCTGCAAAGATACTTGAAGGGCGAGCTGCAATTTTAGTTGATGGAACTCCTTTTGCTCTAACAGTTCCTATGCTTTTTATAGAAGGTTTTCAAAGCTCTGAAGACTACTACTCTAGACCATATTATGCAAGCTTCATAAGAATTTTAAGATTTGTTTCCTTTTCAATAAGTATATTACTTCCAGTAACCTACGTTGCTCTATCCACTTTTCATCAGGAACTAATTCCGACAACACTGCTATTTACCATGGCAGCTGCCCACGAAGGCGTTCCATTTCCCGCTTTTTTAGAAGCCTTAATGATGATGATTGTTTTTGAAATATTAAGGGAAGCTGGTATAAGGCTTCCACGTAACGTAGGTCAGGCGGTTAGTATTGTAGGTGCCTTGGTTATAGGGGAAGCTGTAGTATCTGCAGGACTAGTTGGAGGTATTATGGTTATAGTTGTGGCTCTTACTGCAATAGCAAGCTTTGTTGTTCCCTCTTACACAGACGTTACAGCTATTTTGAGACTATTATTGCTTTTTTTAGGAGCACTTTTAGGTATATATGGAATAGGAATTGGACTCCTAGCTGTATTGATTCATCTTGTGTCATTAAGATCCTTCGGCACTCCATACTTGTCACCATTAGCACCAGTTACTGCAAGAGACTTAAAGGACTCATTTTTAAGATTTCCTTTGTGGAGTATGTTTACAAGACCAAGAACTATAGGTTGGCATAACCTAAGAAAAAGTAATTCTGGAAACAAACCAGTAAAACCCTCCCATAGAAACTCAAAGGAATAGATACTTTTTGCGAGGTGAAAGTTTATGAAAAGTTGTAGAAAAAAATTTCTCAAAATAATCTCCTGCATATTAATAGCTGTAAATTTAACCTCATGTATAGATTCAAGGGAGCTAAATAAACTAGCAATAGTGCTTGCTGTAGGAATCGATAAACTAGAAAACTGTGATGACACGGAAATGACCATTCAACTAGCCAAGTTATCCAGTAATAAAAGCGGTTCAATAAGTAGTGGTGGAAGTGCACCTTCTGCAAATAACGTTACTCTTAATTTAACTGAAACCGGAAATGGGTTAGGTAAAATAGTAAAAACCTTTAATCGTAAATTAGATAGACAGCTATTCTTTTCTCATAACCAAGTTATTGTATTAGGAGAGAGTGCTGCAAAAAGTGGTATAGCAAAATATCTGGATTTTTTTATGCGATATAGAGAAACTCGTCTATTGGTATGGCTTTTAATAACCAAATCTAAAGTTAAAGACATATTAAGTGTACCTCCCAATATGGAAGATACTCAAGGAAGAAATTTAGCAGAATTAATTAGTGAGCAAAAAGAGGTTTCTGAAATACCAGCAATAAACCTTAAGGACTTTACAGAAAGAATAATGAGTAAAACAAGCGCCCCTATTATACCAATAGTTGAGATATCAACTAATAACAGTGCTGGAACTAAAGCTTTACGTCTTACAAGTACTGCTGTTTTTAAAAAAGATAAAATGATAGGAACTCTAGATAGCCAGCAAACTAGAGGCTTACTTTGGGCTCTTAACAAAGTAAAGACTGGCGTTGTACCTGTAAATTTGCCAGGGTATAAAGGAACTATTGATGTAGAAACAATTCATTCAAAAGGTAAGATTGCGGCTAAACTTAAGGATAACAAACTAATTATGAAGATAAACATAAAGCAGGAGGGTAATTTATTAGAACAAAATTCATCTGAAAATCTCGCAACTCCTGATAACTTTAAAGTAATTGAAAAAGCAGAAGAAGAAACTATTAAAAAGCAAATAGAAGCTGCAATTCTAAAATCAAGGGATTTAAATGCAGATATATTTGGTTTTGGGGATGCTATATATAGAAGACATCCAAAATACTTTAAAAAGATAGAACCTCAGTGGAACAAAACCTTCAAAAATCTCAATATTGAAGTAAACGTAAATTGTAAACTAAGAAGAAATGGTAGAATTAGTAAACCTATTATGGCCAAATAAAAAAATGAGGTATGTGCTATGGTGCTTTTAAGTATAATTGTTTTTATTGGTGTTGCTCTCTATGAAGTTCCTGCTTTAATCACAAATAAATACTATAAGGATCTCACTGTTTTTTCAATACTAATGTTCATGAGCTTGGTTTTAGTTTTATTATATATTCTAAATCTTCCCGTGCCAAATCCCTTAAATATAATAACTTTTATAGTAAAAAATCTTTTACATCTTAATTACAAATAAAAAATTTGCACAAAAAGGTAGTGATATGTATGTTAACTGCACAGGGTATGATATCAAGCAAGCAGTTGTCTTTAATTATGCTTTCCCTTATTGAAGCTTCTACTTTTACTGCAGTTTTTGTCAGTCAATACACAAAGCAGGATACCTGGGTAGTTTTAATCTCTGGTTTTATTATAGTACTATTTTTACTATTCATGTATGTATCTTTATGTAGCAAGTTTCCTGGCAAAACAATTATAGAAATACACGCTAAAATTTACGGAAATCTTTTAGTCAATTTGATTTCTTTACTATACATATTTTATTTTTGGTTTATAATTCCAGCAAACTTTAGGTTTCTAGCTGACTTTTTCTCCACTTACTTATCTCAAAATTCAGATATTATACCATTTATCATCCCTGCTGCTATACTATGTATTTATGCCGTAAGAAAAGGAGCCGAAGTAATATCAAGAGTATCTTCCATACTATCAATTTTAACAGTAATGCTTTCCATAATTATAACAGCTTTAATTGCAAAGGATATACATATTTCCAATCTGCTCCCACCACTCCAGTTAAATCTAGGGCAATTCGTTCAGGGAACCAATATTATGGTTGCTATTCCTCTTGGCGAAATTATTGTATTTATGATATTCTTTCCACATCTTAACGATCAAACAAAATTAAGGAAAAGTGCCTTCACTGGTTTAATTTTAAGCTTTATATTCTTCTTATTTGTTTTGGTGAGAAATACCTTAGTTCTTGGTAATGTAAGCTCCCTACAAGTTCAGCCAGCCTATCAAGTCTCAAGCTTAATTAATGTTGGAGAAGTCATAACAAGAGTGGAAGTAACTACTGCAGTATTTTTGCTATTCAACCTTCTAATGAAGATTTGTTTTTTTCTTTATGCTACAGTAATTTCTATTGCCCAGTGCTTTAAGCTGAGAAGCTATAAACCTTTAGTATTTCCTGTTACTGCTATAAGCGCTGTACTATCAATTACAATGTTTAAATCACCTTTGGACCAATTATATATAGCATCAGATATATATCCCATATATGCTCTTTTATTTATAGTTATACTTCCAATTACCTCTTTTATTTTGGCCTCTATAAAAAAAAGCTCTAAAACTGCTAGTTGAAATTTCTGCAAATAGAAATTAAGTAGGTCTTTAAAAAATATGTGTTTATTTTATTTTAAGTTTGATATAATATAAATATAAGATACAAAAAATAACAATAGGGTGCTGTAACACCCTATTGTGTACAATTTCAGTTGTGAGCAACTGATATCACTATTTAATAATATAAAAAATAGTAGCAACCAATTGCGCGTGGGGCTACTATTTTTTTGAGATTTTTTCTATAAGTAACACTATCAGAGTCAATAGTGATATCAAGAACAATCCGCCTTGAAATAGCAATGTTAGAACATCATTACTCATGCATATCACCTCCCTTGAAAGGGATAGGTGATACCAGTAGCCCACATTCAACTAAAGTTTTTCAAATTACTATGAAACTGTACTGTAAAATTATACCACATTATTATTTCTAAAGCTATTCCCCTAATACTATATGTAATATAAATATAAAAAAAGTGTAATACTAAGATAATATTACACTTCAGGGGGAATTTTAGATGTACCATAATGATATGAAAAACTCTTTATTAAAAAGAAGAAAGTTCAGTATACTTCATAAAAGCTTTAGAATAGCAATCTTAGTTAAAGGAATAGACGGTCTTCTCGAAATACTCGGAGGAATATTACTAATATTTTTAAATCCAACTAGATTAAATAAAATAATAGTCTTGCTAACTCAACACGAGCTGTCAGAAGACCCTAAAGATATTGTTGCAAACTATGCCATGAGACTTGCATCAGACTTTTCGTTAAGCAGTCAATCCTTCGGAGTCTTTTACTTAATATCTCACGGTATAATAAAACTTTTTTTAATCTTAATGCTTTGGAATAAAAAAACCTGGGCTTATCCTCTTACAATATTTTCTCTTCTGCTATTTATTTTTTACCAATTATATCGTTGTGCTATTAAATATTCAATATGGCTCAATGTTTTAAGTATCTTTGATCTCGCAATAGTAATATTAACCTTAATTGAATACAGATTAATAAAGCACCATATTAATTAAAACTTCTTTGCCTTAGTTACTTTATTAACTCTTTTACCCATTAAGATACTAGGTCGATCTGTTATTATTCCATCTGCTTTTAAACTAACAACATGCTGCATAGCATATGGATTATCTACTGTCCATACAAATATTTTTTTATGCTTTGAATGAATTATAGAAACTACTTTTTTAGTGGCGCAAATATTTCTTACACTAAAAAAATCAACATTAAATGCAGATAAATTTCTTACTGGCCTACATACTATATATCCAGTCTTTATTTCAGAATCCAAAGATTTCACTTGAACTAATATTCTATAACTCATAGAGTGAACCAAACATTTTTTCTCAAAATTATTTTTTTTGATAATATCAACAACCTTATTAGTTAAATCTACGGTATTTCCATATGGCTTAATTTCTATTATTAGCTTAACTCTATTATCACACTTTCTAATTACACTATTAAGTGTTGGAATTCTAGTTATCTTCTTTTTATTAAAAATCCCTCTTGATATATTTAACTTTTCAATATCATTATAACTTAACTCATCAACAGTTTTATTTACTCCTGCTAGTCTTCTTAAATTTTTATCATGCATTAAAACTACAACACCATCGTTTGTTTCTTGAACGTCAATTTCGGCATAATCTACCTTGTGTTTTATTGAATCTTCAATTGCCTCAAGGGAATTTTCTGGTTCATTAAAATATATACCTCGATGTGCAATAACCGTTATATTATTGTTGTTTTTTCCAGTTATAGTATCTGCCTTTATATTATTACTGCCACTAAATAGTAGTCCAAAAATTAATACCACCATAACTGCATATAATATTTTATAATTTGCCCTTTTCATAGACTATTCCCTCCTCATCTATTAACTAATATTATCTCACGAATTCCACTTATAATTAATACATATAATACTGGATTATAGCTAATGTATCCACTAAAAAGTATATTATTACTATTTTTCGTGATATAACTAATTATAAGTATCTGTTTTATCCTTAGTTTAATTAAAAATAGTCATTTAATACAATATAAAATATATAATTTTTAAAAATTTAACCATAAATTAACTTTGAATATATTTTTTTAGTATATCATAATTCTTGAAACTTTAATTATAACCCAAGGAGGAATTACTTTGCATAAAAAAACTAAATTAATCTGTATTGGAATTTTAGCTACAGCAATTGTAACTATCTCTATTTATAACTTTGACTTCTTTAAAAGAACACCACTTAAGGAACATAAAGTTAAATTAGTTATTGATGCTGAAAACAAAAATACCTTACCACCAAAATTTAGAACTACAAGCGATACTATAAGCTTACATAAAAAAGGTTCATTAAACCTATCTGGCTTATCTGACTTAAATGCTTCTGGAAGTGGTGCCTTCTCAGAGGATGAACTAAAATCTATAAAAAATAAAATTGGGAACAAACCAATTGTAGATATAGATTTACGTCAGGAATCTCATATCTTTGTAAATGGAATAGGTATAAGCTGGTATGGAAAAAATGATGATGCCAACCTTAACCTAACAAGTTCAGAAGTATTAAAGGATGAAAATAATAAGCTAATGCGCATATCAAAAGATAAAAAGGTTACCTTTGATAAACTTTCAAAAAAGAAATCCATAAGTAATATTTCACAGCTTAATGATGTAAAAAGCGTTGAAACAGAAGAACAATTAGCTAAAGCTTTAGGCATTAATTACTCAAGAATCACAGTTCCTGATCATAAAACCCCTGATGATGCTCAAATTAATTCCTTTGTTAGCTTTGTAAAAAATCTTCCTAAAGGTACTTGGCTTCATTTTCACTGTCGAGGAGGTAAAGGCAGAACAACCACATTTATGGCAATGTACGATATGATGATAAATTCAAAGAAAGTAAGCTTCTATGATATAATGAAGCGACAAAAATTAATTGGCGGAGCTGATTTATTAAGTGGACAAGATTCCTTAGGAAAATCTGATGCTGAAAAAAGAGTTCAGCTTTTAAAAAAATTCTATAATTACTGCCAAAATAATAATGATAACTTTAAAACCTCATGGACAAACTATAATAATAAATATCGTATAAAAAACTTGCAAAGATAGAAACTATATAATATAGGAGGTATTTATTATGGATGTTGCTATTATGGGTGCAGGAATATCTGGGTTATCTTGCGCTATAACATTAGAAAAGCATGGAATTAAACCAATTGTTTTTGAAAAACGAAACCGTGTTGGGGATAGATTTATTAATGGAGAAGCTACTTTTAGTATACTAAATAGACCTATTAAAGATGGCTTAAAATACATAAAAGAAAATTACGACATAAGTTTAACTCCCACAGATATGATTAGAAAGTTAGTTTTTCATTCCAAAAATGAAGTAGGAAGCATTGATGGACCTATGGGATATGTGAACATTAGGGGCAGACATGAAAATTCTTATGAATGCCAATTAGAAAAACAGTTACAAACTAAAATAAACTTTAATTCTACTTACGACTATGAACAATTATGTAAAGAATTTGAGTACGTAATATTAGCAACTGGAGATGGAGCTTATTCCACTAACTTAGGTAATTATAAGTGCGACCTTACGAGTACTATAAAAGGTGTTACGATTGAAGGTGAATTTCTTACAAGTATTGCTCATTCCTGGTTTAATTACGATGTAATACCAAAAGGCTACGGTTGGTTGATACCTTTTTCAGAAAAAGAAGCTAATTTAGTTATTGCTTATCCCGATTATCCAAACAATATAAAGTTAGATTTAAATACTATGTGGGAAACATTTTATAATATGGCTTGTAAGGATTTAGACCAAAATTTTAGAATAACTGATAACTTCGAGATTACAAAATATATGATTGGAATATGTAACAATTCAATAATTGATAATACATATTTTATTGGAAATTGTTTTGGAACAATTTCTCCTGGTCTTGGTTTTGGACAGTTTGCATCAATATTAACAGGTGTTTATTCAGCTTATGATATATGCAATTTAGATAAATATGATGAACTTGCAAAACCTTTATTTGAAAACTATAATAATTCGCTTGTTCTAAGAAGATTTTTAGAGAACTTAAATGATGATAATATAGATTTAATAGTCAAAAACTTGGATAACAAATTTCTGGATGGATTAATTAATAAAGTAATAAGTAATAAAAGCCACCTTGAAATACTTAATACCTTAACTCCAACTATGAAACTTTGGAATAATTATAAAAAGTCATAAACTTAATACTATAACGTCGTAACATCCGAAGATCTCCAAATCATTCTTCTTAGAACTTAATCTTTATGATTTTGTTAAAAATTAATTACTGGGCCACATATTTGAAATATTCAAATTATTCATTTCTCCCCAAATGCCTTTCGAATGTGAGAAATGGTCTATTTCCTTTAAAGCAGCAGCTTCTTCTTCATTTAATTTTACTTTTTCTACAAGACACATTGTGCAAGTGTTTTGAAATACTGATCGTGCCTCCATTTGTGGTGTTTGACTTCCCTTTGCAACGCGTTCAATCGCACGATTTAAAATGTCTATAACTTTAGAATATCCATTATTTTGTGAACTCTTTTCCAAAATCAAACTTTTAAAAGTATTAAATAGGCTAATTGCTGTTTCTTCATCTTTTTTCTTTTTCATTTGCTATTTTCCCCCTTATAAAAATTAACTTTACAGTACAAAGTTTTCCACTATTGACATTTCCTTTACTGGAAAGTATAGCTCAATATCTACCAAAGGTCAATGCAGAAAAAAATTGTATTTGTAAAATTAATAAAACTAAAGCCTTCCACCAAATATCTTTGTAAATATAAATTCAAAAGCAAAAAATAGAACAAAAAATACAATTGCTAAAATAATAGATGCCCCAAAACCTTTTGCCTTCCCAAATACATTTATTGCTATAACAAAAACAATAGTTGAAATCAAACTAGAAATCAATGATAACTTCAAATCTTTTTTCATAGGTTTATATTCCTCCAATAAAAGCTTAATACTTTTAATATTATTTTATCTTAATATATTTATACCACACAATCACAAATAAGTCTTAAAAAATAAAGTATTGATGTAAAACCCATAAGGCTCTACATCAATACTCTATTTTTTATAAGTTATTCCCATTCTCTTCTATAACCTTCTTGTACCAATAAAAACTATCTTTTTTATATCTCTTTAAATCCTTCAAATCGAATTCATCACGATTTACATATATAAAGCCATACCTTTTAGTGACTCCTTGATGTGTTGAAACAAGATCAATTGCACTCCATGGAGAATACCCAAATACCTTCACACCATCTGTAATAGCTTCTTTTATTTCATGCAAATGTTTCTTATAGTATTCAATTCTATAATCATCATGAACTGTTCCATCCTCCAACTTATCAAAAGCTCCAAGACCATTTTCAGTTACTATAATTGGAAGATTATACCTATCATATACTTCTCTTAAAGTTATTCTAAAACCAACAGGATCTATTTCCCACCCAAATTCCGTCTTTTCAAGATTAGGATTTTGGACTCCTTCAAATACTCCTGCTTCAAAAACTGCTAATTGTTGATCTCCACTTGAATCTTGTACCTTTTTAGCATCATTATTTGCTTTAACTGTAGCTGTATTATAGTAATTAAAAGCTATAAAATCTGGTTTTGCATTTCTTAATATCTCCATGTCTCCTTCTTCTATTTTTGGCACAGCATCTATTTCCTCAAGGTATGACCACGCTGTTGAATTATACCTTCCAAAAACGGCCATATCAAGATAAAGCCAATTTCTTATAGCTGTAAAATTCTGTGCAGCAAGGTAATCTTCTGGCTTTGAGGATGCTGGATATATTGAAGCTATATTAGGCGCAGGACCTATTTTAGAATTAGGACAAAGTTTATGGCATAATTCCATAGCTTTTGCCTGTGCAACTAACATGTTGTGGTTTTGCTGATATAATTCCTTCCATATATTTATACCAGAACCTTTAGACGTACCAATAGCAGCTCCATGAAGAATCATCATGTTCTGCTCATTAATAGTTAAGAAATACTTTACCTTCGAGCCGTATTGTTCAAACAAAATCTTACTAAATTTTAAAAATGCATCAATAGTAGTTCTATTATTCCAACCACCTTTTTTCTCCAATTCAAAAGGAAGATCAAAATGATACATAGTTACAATTGGCTCTATGTTATAACTCAAACAAGCATCAATTAATTTATGATAGAATTGTACACCCTTTGTATTTATCTTTCCATCACCATCTGGAATTATTCGGGTCCAAGAAATTGAAAACCTATAGGCTTTAAGTCCCATTTCTCCTAAAAAAGCAATATCCTCCTCAAAATGGTGATAATGATCGCTGGCAACCTTAAAATCACTTGTTCCTTCTGGAAGTGAAGTTTTTGCATCCTGCACCGACATCCCTTTTCCGTCCTCATTCCATGCACCTTCAACCTGATACGCACTAGTTGATGCACTCCAAAGAAAATCTTTTGGAAAATCCTTTAGTTTGCTATGTCTCATTATTACATACCTCCATATTTACATAGTATTTAAAAAGTTTAATTTCTAGCTTTTTATCCATTCATAAATTTTACAATCAACGTTTATGCCAAGCTCTTTTCTTAACTTTCTTTTATAAAAATTGTAATGCTTTATAGCTTCAATTTCATCGCCAACTAACATTAAAAGCCTTATTAACTCTTTATTAAAGCTCTCATTTAGTTCATCCACCTTAAGTCCAATTCTTATAAGTTCAATTGCCTCATTAAAATTCCTACTCTTTTTACACTCTTTTGCTTTTATAAAAATAAGCTTTAAATACACGCTTTCAAAATACTTATTTTTATCTTCTGCCCAATCGAAATAATTTTCCTTAAAATAACCATCTTCAATAATTTTTATGCTTTCTCCAACCTCATCTATAGTTAAATTTCGCCTACTTATAGTCCTGATTTTACTAATAACCTCCCAAACATCACACTTAATTTTGCTTACATCAACTTTATAAAATCCATCAGAACAAATAAAAACCTCTTGAGCATTAAGCCTTGAAAGTGCTTTTTTTATATTGTACACAGTTGTATGAAGATTTACAGTAGCTTTAGTAGTATCAAAATTCCTCCATAACATATATATTATCTTATTTGTATTTATAGCCTTTCCTTTTTGATCTATCAATAATGCAAATAATTCTTCAGCCTTCTTTGTTATCCATTTAGCTATAGTACCTTGTCTATTTTGTACTGTAAATTTACCAAAACAGCTAACCTTTATATCCCAGCTCTCCTCACTTTTACTTTCATTGTTAGGCTTAAGTTTTAAAATAACTTTATTAAGCTTTTCCTTGGTTACAGGCTTAATAAGATACTGCATATTAGAATCACTTGAGTATTTTGTATATGCAGTAATAAAAATAATCTTTACCTTATCATTTATTTCACGTGCTTTAGCTACAAACTCCACTACCTGCATTTCAATATTTATAAATATAATATCTACCTTTATTTTCTCTAATTCTAAAAGAGCTTCTTCTTCACTATTAACCCTTGCTTTTATGTTAAATTCACTATTTTCTTTAAGTATATTATACAAATTATTTGCGGATAATACTTCATTATCTACTATAATTGCACTAATCATTCCCATATCCCTCCACCATTTGAATAGTATCAATTATAGCAAACCATACATTATATTACAATTTTCCATAAAGCTTCTAATATGCCAATTGATAAACAAAACCCATACCTTCTTCTTTCTAAAAAATAAAAGGATAACTTTTCTCCATTTTACCTCAAAAAAATTTAAAATTTAATATTTTTCGATATAATGAAATGAATATCTTTTAGTCTAGTATATATTACTTTTCCCAATTTCAAGTAATATAAAATAAGCTTAAAAATTTACTTTATCAAATTCTATAGGTATCTTAACAAGTACATCTAGAAGACTATTACATAATTCAATTACCCCAGGGTTACATACTAGGGTTAAATATTAATACCAGCCCTAATATGTAATATGAATATTTAGTACGTATTTTTAATATTAATACAAAAAGTAATATTAAGCTTTATTTCTATAACAAAAAACCATTGTATTTTAATGCATAAATATTCATATTTATTCTGGATTTGCTATTACTAATTTTCCTAGTCATTCTTTTAATCTGGGAAATAATAATTCCTTTATTAACAGGTGGTCAGAACTTCTTTAAACAAAAGTTAAATTTAGTAGTTAGAGGTAGTATTAAAATATTAATCCCCAATCCTTATGGTTTAATTTTCTTCAAAGTAAAAAAGCTTTTGATTCACTATTTGATGAAGCCTCTAAAAACATAAAAAAAGAATTATCTAATGATGGTTTACATTTGACAGAAACAGGCTATAATAGGTATACTGAAATAATAAAGCCAATAATACTAAGAGAATATACAAATTATAAATCGAGGTGAAAAAAAATGAAACTTGATTTCAGCAGCGGAGCTAAACCTCTCTGGAGTCAAATGGCAAACATAATAAAAAAAAGGATAGAGGATGGAGAATACGAAATAGGCTGTACTCTTCCTTCTGAAATGAGCTTTGCAGATGAATTTAACGTATCTAGAATAACTGTCAGACAAGCTCTTAATAGACTTATGACAGATGGATATATACTAAGGCAAAGGGGTAAAGGTACTATCGTAAAAAGGGACAAAACAAGCTTTTCTACAAGAATGCAATCTTCTTTTAAGCAGCTTCAAGACGAATACGATAAGACCACAAAAACCCTTATAAGTGTAAACAACGTTAAAGCAAGTGAGGACGTAGCAGAAGTGTTTGACATTAATCCGGGTGATAATGTTATAATGTTAGAACGTTCAGTGGAATCTAAAGGAAAAATAATAACAATATACCACAATTATATAAGCCCTAAGGTTGGTGCATCATTAAAGGACGATTTTACAGGTTCCTTTTATAAGTATTTGGAAATGAAGGGCTTTTATATAACTTCAGCTAAGGAAGTAATATCTGCTAAAATATCTACCGCCAAGGATAAAGAAGTATTTGGTTTTAGTAATGATAGAGCAATGCTTCTTAAAACCAAATATGGATATTCAGATGGTGTTCCTGTCGAAATAACCTATGGAACCTACATTGCAGATGATTACAATATTGTTATAGAACTTGTGTAGTACAAAGGGTTAGGGTTAATATTAATTATTAACCCTAACCCTTTGTACTAGTATAGACCCTATAATATTAATATTTACATTACATTGGTTTTTATATATAATTTGCCTTAAAGGTGGTGATATTAATTAATAGCTCTAAAGATTTAGTACATTCTTTATATAACAGTATTTCACAATCAAAAAAAAGCAATTTTGATGATATTAAAGAGGTATTATTAAAAGTTTATGTAAAGCTAGATTCATCTGATGAAAAAAATATTCCTTTGATAAATAGATTAATTAAATACATATATTTTACAGCTTATACAGAAAGACTACATTTTTCATCTAACGAAGAAAATATTATAAAAGAGTTATCTGAAATAGGTAAATATGCTGGTTTAAATGGTGTATATCGTTCAGATTATGGAGATAAATCTCAATTTTAAATGAACTAGCCAATTGAATTACTCTGCTAGGGATAATAAGTATCATATAATTAAAAAACCATGTGAGGAGATATTTTATAGAAATATCTCCTCACACAGTTTTTAATTATATTGCTAACCTAATACACTAATCCTGTAAAACATATGCATCTGAATTTTCTTGTTGAAGTACCTTGTAGCTAATCCAGCCATATCCGTTTATTCCCCAGTTTGTACCCCAAGAGTTTATTATTTTAACAGCTTGTTTACTATCATCATAACCAACTACGCAAAGGGCATGTCCACCTCTATCATCACCTGATATAACATCAAAAACAGGGTTGCTTGGTGAAATATTATCAAAATCAGGATAAACATCTATTCCTATAACAACAGGAGTTCCTTTTGCTAATTCCTGTTTTATTTCTGAATAATTTCCACTATCAAGTTGCTGCCAATCAGTAGCTTTATATTGAGCTGCATGTTCTCTTTGTACTGCTGTTGGTTGAGTTTCCCATCCATAATCTGAACCATCATATGGCATATCAGTTATTGATGTATCTCCTTGTTCTTCAATAAGATTGAAAGCATCACTAAACTGGCTTCCACCACCATCAGCAGAATTATCTGAATGTATTTGACTGTAGATGTATGAAGGACTGAAGAAATGGCTTGGAACATTTACTCCCCAATTTCTATTCTGATTCTCTTCATATGTCTTAGCATAAGTCGTCGCAAATGTAACACAGCTTCCTAATGATCCTTGATCCTTAACACTTGGAAATCTGCTTGATAAATCTACAGATCGTGCTAATTTAGTTGCACCAAATATTTTAGGAGCCTTCTTCATTCCTTTAATATTTTCATGAAGAGTTCTAAGTCCAAGTGGATGTAAAGCTTTTGTTTTTGCCTGTGCACTAAAAGCTGTAGTTGGCAGTAATATTGAACTTATAGTAAATGTACACATTAATAATTTTGTAGTAATTGTTTTAATTTTCATAAAATACACCTTCTCTTTTATTTTTTTACATTTATAGAATTGCAATACTATTATGTAAATAATTATACTTACATCTTGTGATAAAATCAATTTCAATTTTTATTAAAAAAAGGTTATATTTTGCTAAAATACTAATGTTTTTAATGCTTTTCTTGATAAATTAGCAACTTGCATTTTTTTATTTTTTGTGTTTTAAAAACTTTTGTTTTTATTAGTTATAGGCTTTAATCCTTGTATTTACATGCCTTGCACATATTAATCTTTTTGTCAAAATAGTTAAATCTCCTTGTGTTTTTTCAAAAATCAATTAATAATTGAGTAAATTCATTATTTACTTTATGTGATTTTAACTTAATAAAAAGAGGCTGCAAAACCAAAAATAGTTTTGCAGCCTTCTTTTTAAAACATTAATTTTATTAAATTGCTTCCATCAAGATTCATCTTATACCAAATATTATTACTGTCATTATAGTAGATATAATTTTCGAATATATCAATAAAATTATCTGTAATATTATTTACAATAAGTTTTGAATTTCCACCATTTAGATCTGTTCTATAAAGATTATTGGAATCTTTATAGAATAAATAATTACTATAACTAGTTACATAATAATCAGATACTGTTAATATTTTAGTATTTGTAAGTGACTGTAAATCAACCTTATGGAGATAGTCATCATCATATGCTTCATAATATAAACATCCATTATTTATAAAATAGCTGCTGTTCCAAGTAATGCCAATCACTTTTTTATTTTTATAGGTTCCATCTAAAACTAACTTGTTAATAGAAAAATCATTAGCATCAAGGTAGTAAATAGCTCCATTATACAAATACATTTTACGTATATCTCCACTTGCTATTTGCACTTTATTTTGTCCATTAGTATCTACCTTATATATTGAAGAACCACTTAAATAGTATATTGATCCATTATAATAATTAATACTTGCTGATGGATCATCATTCAAGGTTTTCATATTTCCACTTGAATCTACACTTGAAAGCTTACCATTATAATTAGTGTAAACCACATTTGAGTCATATGAATCTCCTGAAATTGAATAAAACTCGCTGTTATCAACTGCAGCCTTAGGATAATGCCATTTATCTTTATCAATGGTATGATCCGCAAACATTTGCCTGTCTGACAAATTAAAGTATTCATGGCTTATACTTAAGGAAGTATCGTCTCCATATACAGGATCATCCCACGTAGTATCAACCTGATAGTAATTTCCATCATCTAATTTAACAATATTCCATGCATGATCAAGCTTAAAGTCCTCTATTATGTCTGTTGGAATTCCTACTAAATTACACATCATCTTAAAAGCTTCTGCGTAACCTTGACATACAGCTCTATGATTTATAAGTGCCCCATAGGCAGTGTATATATCATCAGAAACATTATCGCTTGTAAAAACAGCCGTTTCGTACTGAGTATTAGTTACTATATAATCATGGATTGCAAGCTCCTTTTGAACCTGCGTCATACCAGGCTGTACTATTGTGTTTAAGACAGTTTTAGCCTTTTCTAGTGCTTGATTATCTTTTGAATCAGTGCTGTTTACAACAATACTGCAGTTAGCTGTTTTACTTCCATCCTCTGTTGTTGCTGTTATCACTGCATTTCCACCAGAAACTGCCGTTATCTTTCCAGTGCTATCTACTGTAGCCACATAATTATCAGAAGAAGTCCACTTAATATTTTTATTAGTAGCATCCGTTGGATTAAAAACTGCACTTAATTGATCTGTTTGTCCTACATTTAATTCATCTGAATTTTTATTTAAAGTTATAGATTGAACAGCTATCTTCTTAACTATCCTTATCTTTAATGCTTCAACCCTGTATCCCTTTCCATCAGTTCCTGCTTCAGCTCCGTCACTAACCCAATTCTGCCACCCTACATTTTGCACATGCGCTTGATATTGAACTGTATAATCTGGCATGTTTACAAGTTTTATTTGTAGTGCTTCAACTCTAAGACCTTTGCCGTCAGTTCCTGCCTCAGTTCCATCACTAACCCAATTCTGCCAGCCTACATTTTGTACATGCGCTCTGTATGTAATTTGTGCTCCTGCTGGCGCATTTAAAAGCTTAATTTTTAAGGCTTCAATCCTAAGTCCTTGACCATCAGTTCCTGCTTCAACACCATCACTAAACCAGTTTTGCCACCCTACATTCTGTACGTGTGTTGTATATGAAATTTGCAAATCGCCAGGGTTAACAGTAACACTGCAATTAGCTGTTTTACTTCCATCCTCTGTAGTTGCTGTAATTATTGAAGTTCCCTGCTTAAGCGCCGTAATTTTGCCACTAGAATCTACAGAAGCTATGCTTGCATCAGAAGATGTCCAACTTAAATTTTTATTAGTAGCATCTGTTGGATTAAAGGCTGCACTTAATTGATCTGTCTGTCCCACCTTTAATTCATCTGAGGCTTTATTTAATGTTATTGCTTGAACGGCTACCTTTTTAACTATCTTTATTCTCAAGGCTTCAACCCTATATCCTTTGCCGTCTGTTCCAGCTTCAGCTCCATCACTAACCCAATTCTGCCAGCCTATATTTTGTACATGTGCCTGATATTGAACTGTATAATCTGGCATATTTACAAGTTTTATCTTAAGAGCTTCTACTCTAAGACCTTTTCCATCAGTTCCTGCCTCAGCTCCGTCATTAACCCAGTCTTGCCAGCCTACATTTTGTACATGTGCGCTATAGGAAATTTGTGCTCCTACTGGTGCATTTACAAGCTTAATTTTTAAGGCTTCAATCCTAAGTCCTTGACCATTAGTTCCTGCCTCAACACCATCACTAAACCAGTTTTGCCACCCTACATTTTGTACATGCGTCTCATAGGAAACTCCTACTTCGTTAGTATCTGCTTTAAAATCGCCGCCTGAATATGAGATTACAAGCATAAATATTAGGACAATAGTTAATAATACATTCTTCTTCATTTAAGTCCTCCATGAAACTTATTTATTTTTTAATTATATCGTTTTCTTATGGCACTATCTTTATATAAAAATGCATGAAAAAGCATATTTATATAAATGTCCTACATACCAATACAATTAATTATATATAAATATTAAAAAGATTGGGTTTCCCCAATCTTTTTAAATTAGTAAATTAGTTAAGTTGCTTCCATCAAGATCCATCTTATACCATGTGATATCATCATTACTATAATATATATAATTCATATATATTTGCATCCATTGTGTAATATTACTTGATATAAGTTTTATATTATCACCATTTAAATCGGCTCTATAAAGCTTATTAGAATCCTTATAATATATATAATCCTTATAATTTGTAACATTGTAATCGGATACTTTTAATATCTCTTGATCAGATAGAGTACTTAAATTAATTTTATGGAGACCTAAATGATCATTAGCTTCATAATATAAGTATCCATCATTTATGAAATAATTAGCACTCCAAGTATATGCTAATATGCTATTATCATTGTTATTATATTTCCAATCTATTTTAACCCTGTGAATAGCCCAGTCATTATCTCCAAGATAATAAATATCTCCATTATATATATACATTTTAGAAGCATTTCTTGCTATTTGTACTTTACTTTGACCGTTGGTATCTATTCTATATATTGAATCATTACTTATATAATATATGAGTCCATTGTAATAAATAATATTTCTTGCATCATCATTAGCTATAACCTTAACATTACCCTCTGAATCAACTCCCGAAAGCTTTCCCGCATAGCTTGTATAAACCATATTACTATCGTATGAATCATCTGTGATTGAATAAAATTCTTTATTATCAATTGCCGCTTTTGGATAACCCTTTGAATCCCATTCGCCCTTATTAATAGAATGATCTGCAAGCATTTGCTTATCAGATAAATTAAAGTATCTATGGCTTACATCTGATTTATTTTCATCAAAATATATAGGATCATCCCACGTAGTATCTACTTCATAATAATTTCCATCATCTAATCTAACAATATTCCATTCATGATTAATATTATAATCAACTACAGTGTTTGCAGGAATATCTTCTATATTGCACATTAGCTTAAAAGCTTCTGCATACCCTGCACATACAGCTTCATGATTTATAAGCACACCATAGGCCGTATAAACACTATAAGGTACATCATATGTATGAAATATATCCTTATCATATTTTGTATTAGCTACTATATAATCATGGATTACAAGTTCCTTTTGAACCTGTGTCATATCCGGTTTTATTATATGAGCTAAAATATCTTTTGCTTTTTCTAATGCCTGAGTATCTTCCTTATTACTACTATTTACAATAATTTTACAAGAAACGGTCTTATTTCCGTCCTCCGTAGCTGCAGTTATCACAGCAGTTCCAATGGAAAGTGCCTTAATATTTCCATTATCATCTACGCTTGCAACATATTCATTAGAAGAAGTCCATTTGATATTTTTGTTAGTAGCATCAATTGGTGAAATTGTTGCAACTAAACTATACACATCTCCAATATTTAAACTTGCATCAGCTTTTTGTAAAGTTATAGCCTGCACATGCACTTTTTTCACAAGCCTTACTCTTAAAGCTTCAATCCTAAGTCCTTTTCCAGCTTCCCCAGCTTCAATTCCGTCAGAAACCCAATTTTGCCAGCCTACATTTTGCACATAAGCTTGATACTGAATAGTGTATTCAGGCATATTTATAAGTTTTATATCTAGTGCTTCAATTCTAAAGCCTTTTCCTTCTGTTCCTGCCTCAGCTCCATTACTAGACCAATCCTGCCAACCTATATTTTGTACATATGTTCTATAGGTAATTTGTGCCCCTGAAGGCGCATTTACAAGATTCATTTTTAAAGCTTCAATTCTAAGCCCTTTTCCTTCTGTCCCTGACTCGTTCCCATCGTAAACCCAATCTTGCCAACCTATATTCTGTACGTGCGTTTCGTAGGTTACTCCTAAATCTCCAGAATTTACAGTAATCTTGCAGGAACTAGCTTTAGCTCCATCGGGAGATACTACTGTAATTATCGCAGTTCCCTTTTTAAGTGCTGCAATTTTACCACTAGAATCCACAGATACTATACTTGAATCTGAAGATGTCCAACTTAAATTTTTGTTATCAACATTTACAGGACTAACATTGGCATTTAATATGTCAGTTTGACCAACCTTTAACATATCAGAAGTTTTATCCAAACTAATAGCCTGAACAGCTGTTTTTTTAACTATTTTTATCCTTAATGCCTCAACTCTAAGTCCTTTTCCATCTGTTCCTGCCTCAGCTCCGTCACTAACCCAATTCTGCCAACCTACATTTTGTACATGTACCTGATATTGTACAGAATATTCAGGCATATTTACAAGCTTTATCTCTAGTGCTTCAACTCTTAACCCTAATCCGTCTGTACCGGTTTCCGTGCCATCATTAACCCAATTTTGCCAACCTATGTTCTGTACATGAGTTCTATAGGTAATTTGCGCTCCTACTGGTGCATTTATAAGCTTTACTTTTAACGCTTCAACTCTAAGAGCCTGTCCGTCTGTTCCTGCCTCCGCGCCATCATTAACCCAATTCTGCCAACCTATATTTTGTACGTGTGCTTCATAGGAAATTGCTGCATTATTAGAATCGGCTTTTAAAGTACTACCTGAATAAAATAATATAAATACAAGTGCAAGGACAATACTCAAAACTACATTCTTTTTCTTCATATTGAGCCCTCCATGAAACTTTATTTAATTTTAAATGGTGCTTATAAAAAACATGTGATATTCGTTCGTCATTAACCATTACAACACCCATGCTAAATTCTCACCATTATCTTGTATTTACCCATTTATACCGATTCTAATTTGCTTTTGTAATAAAACGTATTCATTATTTTTTAACTAATGTTCCTTTTTTATTAGAAAAGCTCCTTACACTTTATTAAATATAATACCATGCTTCTAAGATATCATTTTTCTTTGACTCTTACAACTTTAATTCATACAGATTTTCTATAAAAAATCACTTCATTATTCAACATAATCAATAATTCTAAGTTTTTTGAGAATTTATAAAAAACAATGTTTACACTGTCCAATAATGACAATACCTCAATGTGTTCGTTTACTTTTTTTGATTTTATCATTTTCTTCTCTTTTTTTATTCAACATTTTAAAGAATAATATTAGTATTAAGTATTAGGGTTATAATAAGTACTAAACCCTAATACCTAATACTAATATTTAAAGTAACCTTATATACAGTTATAGATTACATTTACCTTTTAAGCATAATCAAAAATTGGATTTTGTAGTGTGAACTTAAAACTGTTTCTATCTACCTTACCAACGATATAATCATTATCATATAATTTAATTAAAAACTCTGCCATTTGTTTTGATGTGTGATATTTATGAAATTTCTCTTGATAATCATATTCTTTTACATCACTTGCTACTTTACCAAATTCTGTTTCAGTTGCTGCTGGTGCCAATACCTTCGCTTTTAAATTAGATTTAGCCTCTATAAGTTCCCTAGCTAATCCTTCTGTAAACGAACTTACAAAAAATTTGGTTGCACAGTATATAACAGCATTTGGTACAATTGTGTATCCTCCTGCGGATGAAATATTTATAAGCTGTGTACCTTCAATTTTCTCATAGTCACGTACAAATAATGATGATAAAATCACTAATGCTTCTATATTTAAGCTAAGCATAGACTCAACCTTTTCTAAATTTTGATTATTTACTTTGCTATAATCGCCAAACCCAGCGTTATTTACTAAAGTTTCAATATTATAATTTTTAAGCTCATCATATAAACTATATACATTAGATGTAATTGACAAATCAATACTTTTAACTATTACCTTTAATGATCTATTATAATGTAAGATTTCCTTTTTTAACTCTTCTAATTTTTCTCTTCTTCTAGCAATAATAATTAAATTTTTTCCTCTTTTTGCAAATGCCTTTGCAGCCTCATATCCTATCCCTGAACTTGCTCCTGTAATAACAGTATATTTATATTCTTTCATTTTAAATACCTCCTAAATATGCTATAATTGCATTATACAATC